>CAMAQF010000025.1 GCA_945860265.1 Emticicia agri
AAAGCTGCTTTTACTGCTGCGGCACGCTCGCTCGAAAGTTTCAAGTTTGCTGCATCATCGCCTGTATTATCAGTATAGCCACCCACTTTGATATTTACATTTGGGAATGCTTTAAGAATTTCAGAAATATTTTTCACTTCATTCATTGAAGTCGAATCAATTGCATTACTACCCGATGCAAAGTTTAGAGCCTTGAAATTGAACCAATTATCTTTTCCTGCTGCTAAATCTGACTCAATAAAATTAATTACTTGATCTTCGATTCCACCTTCCAAGAAATTCAAATTAGCACCAGTTGATAAAACCTTATTGATGCTAACTGGCAAAGTCGCTTCAACCGTTGTAGCGGCATCAACACTTTCAGTTTCGGAAGAAGTAACAGCAATGTATGGTGCGATTACTAACGAAACAATCGACATCAATTTAATTAAGATATTCATTGATGGGCCAGAAGTATCTTTGAATGGATCACCAACAGTATCACCAGTTACGGCAGCTTTATGTGGCTCTGAGCCTTTCTTGTGTTTCACACCATCAATTATCACACCTTTTTCAAATGATTTTTTAGCATTATCCCAAGCACCACCGGCGTTCGACTGGAAAATTCCCATTAAAACACCTGAAACCGTTACGCCTGCCAATAAACCACCCAAAATCTCAGGAGATGAGGTATCTGCAAATACACCTTTAAATCCAAATCCAACTAAAACTGGCGTTACTAAAGCAATTGCACCAGGCAGAATCATTTGTTTGATTGATGCCTCTGTCGAAATCGCTACACATTTCTCGTATTCTGGCTCAGTTTTGTATTCCATAATTCCAGGAATTTCACGGAACTGACGACGAACTTCGTTTACCATTTCCATGGCAGCTTTACCAACCGCCGAAATACACAAAGCACTGAAAATGAATGGAATCATTCCACCGACAAACAAACCCGCCAAAACTGGAGCTTTGTAAATATCAATTGAGTTGATTCCTGCAATACCAACGAATGCCGCAAACAAAGCCAATGAAGTCAAAGCTGCCGAAGCAATTGCAAAACCTTTCCCAGTCGCTGCAGTTGTGTTACCAACAGCATCCAAATTATCAGTACGCTCACGCACTTCTGGAGGTAATTGCGACATTTCGGCGATACCACCTGCATTATCAGCAATCGGGCCAAATGCGTCAATTGCCAGCTGCATAGCCGTTGTTGCCATCATTCCAGCCGCTGCAATAGAAACGCCATATAGACCAGCAAAATAATATGAGAAAATAATACCGGCCGCTAAGGTCAAAATAGGAAGAACTGTCGATTCCATACCAACTGCCAAACCACCAATAATATTTGTGGCATGCCCTGTTCCTGATTTTTCAATGATTGACAGCACTGGACGTTTACCCATTGCAGTATAATATTCAGTGATGATTGACATCAAAGCACCAACAATCAAGCCTACTACAATTGCCATAAATACTCCATTTGAAGTAAATTCGTGTCCACGAAGCGAAAGTGTTTCTGGTAAGATATGTTTTACTAAAAAATAAGAAGCAATAAAAGTAATGATTACTGATGCCCAGTTGCCAAGATTCAAAGCTGCTTGTACAGAAGATGTTTCAGATTTGATTCTAACAAAAAATGTTGAAACCAGTGAAGCCAGCAAACCAACTGCTGCAATTGCCATTGGCAATAATACTGGAGAAAAACCTCCGAAATTATCAGAAACACTTATTTCTTGACCCAAAACCATTGTTGCCAAAATAGTAGCCACATACGAACCAAACAAATCTGCACCCATACCCGCTACGTCACCAACATTATCACCCACATTATCGGCAATTGTTGCTGGGTTACGAACATCATCTTCTGGAATTCCAGCCTCTACCTTACCAACTAAGTCGGCACCAACATCTGCCGCTTTTGTATAAATACCACCACCAACACGAGCAAAAAGAGCAATTGATTCAGCACCTAATGAGAAACCCGCTAAAACCTCGATAGCGATTCTCATTTTTTCGGAAGTTAACAACTCACCCTTCGCAAAGTAATTATAAAATATAATAAATAGTAAACTTAAACCTAAAACTGCTAAACCCGCAACTCCCATTCCCATTACAGAACCACCAGTAAAAGAAACTTTAAGAGCCTGTGCTAATGAAGTACGTGCAGCTTGTGCAGTACGAACATTTGCCTTCGTTGCAATTTTCATTCCAACATAACCTGCGAAAGCAGAAAACAAAGCACCAATCAAAAATGCAATTGAAATAATCCAAGAAGATTTATCAGTTGAAGAGCCGAGCCATGCCAATAAAATAGCAGTAGGGATGGCAAAATAGGCCAAAACCTTCCATTCCGCTTTTAAAAATGCAATCGCTCCATCGGCAATATAGCCCGATAGTTTTTGCATATTGGCATCTCCAGCAGGTTGCTTCGAGACCCAATTGAATCGCCAAGCAGTGTAAAGTAAGCCAATAATTCCACAAAGCGGAACAAGGTACATAATCATCGAATCCATAAGTAATCGTATTTGAGTTTAGTGAGTACTGTAGTTAATGTTTACGCAAATTTAAGTTAATTGAGTTGTTAAAAAAAGTCTAAATACAATTTTAGTATTTTTTTGATAAATAACATTGTTTTAACTACTACAATATAATAAAAATTAGATTAATTTATCTAATTTGTCGAATAATAATAACCTTTCATAGATGGCGGCAATAATTCCTTTTTGATACCGGGTTTCTTTATTAATTTCGAAAGACAAACATAAATAATCAAAATTAGAATTAAAATATTGACCCATAAACCTCACTCGATGAAAAAAATTACGGTACTTCTTATAACGCTTATATCATTTTCTGTTTTTGCCCAAACAAAACAAATGAATACGGGCGAAATACTTCAAGCAATCAAAAGATTAAATGTCGTAGGCAATGTGCTATATGTTGCTGCTCACCCTGATGATGAAAACACCTTATTTATCACATGGCTTTCAAAGCAAAAAATGGTGCGAGCGGGTTACATTGCCATGACTCGTGGTGACGGTGGACAAAATTTGGTAGGCTCTGAACAAGGCGAGTATGTTGGTTTACTACGTACGCACGAACTTCTTGGAGCAAGAAGCATTGATGGCGGCGAACAATATTTTACCCGTGCCAACGACTTTGGATTTACCAAAACCACCGATGAGGCAATGGCAACTTGGGGAAAAGACCAAATATTGGCGGATTTAGTTTGGCGTATTCGAAACTTCCAACCAGATATAATTGTTAATCGTTTCCCACCTGATGCTCGTGCTGGGCATGGTCATCATTCGGCATCGGCAGTTCTATCAGAAGAGGCATTTAAGGCTGCGGCTGACCCAACTCGATTTCCAGAACAGTTAAAATTTGTAAAAATATGGCAAGCAAAACGCTTAGTTTGGAATTCGTTTTCTCCGAATTTTCAAAATAACCAACCCGAAGGAAGCTATATCAAAATTCCACTTGGAGATTATAATCCTCTACTCGGAAAATCTTATACTGAGATTTCTGCCGAAGCTCGTAGTATGCACAAAAGCCAAGGCTTTGGCTCAGCAAAAACTAAAAATCAACGTACAGATTATGCACTTCACAAGGCAGGTGAAGAAGCAAAAAATGACTTGTTTGATGGAATTGATATTTCGTGGAAAAGAATGAGTGGCGGAGAGAAAATAGAAAAAATGGTAAACGATCTTTATACTAATTTCAAAGCCCAAATTCCCTCAGCATCTATTCCTGCTTTGATTGAAATTTACAATACAATTGCAAGTATAGAAGATGCTGAACGCAACCCAAATGTTTGGACAGCTTACAAGAAAAAAGAAGTACAAGAATTAATTTTAGCTTGTGCTGGATTATGGTTTGAAGCAAATCCAACAGATTATTCAGTTTCGCCAAACGACAAAATCAAAGTAAATGTAACTGTCGTAAGCAGAAGTAATGCAAATATTACACTTGAAAAACTGTCATTTAAAGGAATTGACAAGGATACAACCATCAATAAAAAACTCGTTTATAATGATGGCCTGAACATCAACACTGAACTGCAAATACCTATTAATCAACCTATTACTCAACCATATTGGTTAGTTGAACGAAAAGAAAATGGTTTTTACAAAGTGAACGACCAATTATTGCGAGGTTTACCAATGAAACCTGCCGATTTAATTTGCGAATACAGCTTTACTATTGAAGGCAAATTATTTACATTCCAAACTCCACTAACCTATAAATTCGTTGAGCCTTCAGACGGAGAAATCTATCGTTATTTCGAGGTTCGCCCAGAAGTAACTGCAACTATAGGCGAAAAAGTTTATTCATTTGGCGATAATAACCCAAAAGATGTAATTGTAACTTTAAAATCAGGTAAAAAAAATGTAACTGGAACAGTAAAATTGGATGTTCCCAATACATGGAAAGTAGAACCTGCCATTATAAATTTTGATTTAAAAGAAAAATACGAAGAAAAAAAGGTGACATTTAAAGTTTTTCCTTCTTCAACTGCTTCTGAAATTACACTAAAAGCCATCGCCCAAACATCATCTGGTTCGTACGATAGAGGCATTGCCAGTATTGAATATAAACACGTGCCAACGCTTACACTTTTCCCGTTTGCCGAAGCAAAAGCTCTTCGCATCGATTTAAAGAAAAAAGGCAATAAAATTGGCTACATTGCTGGTGCAGGCGATGAAGTTCCTGCGGCATTACAACAAATTGGCTATCAAGTAACAATGCTTACTCAATCAGAACTCGCCAAAGATTTAAGCCAATTCGATGCAATTATTGTTGGAGTGAGGGCTTATAATACCGAAGAACACTTAAAATATTTTCAAGAAAAACTCCTGGAATATGTTAAAAACGGCGGAAATATAGTTACCCAATATCAAACAAACGCTTTTTATGGTGTGTCTAAAGTTAAAGAAATGGGGCCATTTCCAATGGGTATCGGACGCGGAAGAGTAACCGATGAAGTTGCCACAATGAAAATTTTGAAACCTCAACATCCATTACTTAATTCACCAAACAAAATCACTTCGAAAGACTTTGAAGGTTGGATTCAAGAACGTGGTTTATATTTTGCTGACAAATGGAGCGATAAGTACGAAACTATTTTTGCCATGAATGATGCCAACGAAACCGAACTCGAAGGCAGTGTATTATACGCTAAATATGGCCAAGGAAACTTCGTTTTTACAGGTTTAGCATTTTTCCGTCAGCTTCCTGCTGGAGTTCCAGGAGCATATCGCTTGTTTGCCAATATGATTTCGGTAGGAAAGAAGTAAACGTAGATTAAAGTAAAGTCTAAGACAAGTTTTATACTCAACAAAAATGGTTTGCAAAAATTCAGATATTTAATTGCCTCATTATCAATTTTTTATGCGATCGACGGTCGCCACTGAACCTTTGCAACTCTGTGCCTTTTGAGTTTAAAATAGTTTCAAAATCACCTTATACACATAATAGGTTTAAAATATAGTATTCAAATAAACTATAACAGGCTAACTATTAAGATCTCTATTTTTAAACTTTACAAAGCAAAAAAATCACATCCTTTGGGTGTGATTTTTTTTGTCTTAAGGCAAAATTGATTCAAATATACTTCCGAATTTGTAAGGCATACGTCCAAATTAATAATAGATTTCAAAAAACTTCTTTTTCAATTGAATTAAAAGATAAAAAAAACCCAAAATAATAATTAAAAGACCTTTTAGGATAGTGACTTCACCAATAAATTACGTCATAAGCAAAGTACACATAAATAAATTGAAATTCGAGATACAATATTAGTTATCAATCAATTAACAAATATAATTTTATAGTCAATTTTCTTATTGGTACTTACTGACATAATCAAAATAGTTAATTTAAAAGTACGAAATTTACACATAAATAATACTTATAGGTTTTAACTAATTTCTCATGTCTAAAATAATTTAGTTTTAGAGATATAAAATTAATATCCGATTGCATTTTTCACTAAAATACAGATTATCAATATTTTAACCAACCCAAAATCAACTTTTTATATACATTTTTAGACACTAAAAATAACCAAAATCAAATGAAAAAAAACATTTTACTAGTGCTAATATTCTTTTGTATGAAAGATCTTTATGCCCAAAGAACACCTTCGAGTAGTGTAGCTTTTAAATCATCCATCAAACAATTAATTATTAATTCTGAAAAAGGAATTACTTACGTGAAAGAAGCTGATAAAATATCAGCTTACGCTAATGATTTAAATAAAGTAATTTGGGAACTTGATAAAGAATCTATTGGAGCGAATAGTGTTTTAACAAAACTCGCTGAAATTGACATTACAGCTATTGGAAAAGACAATGACCAAGTAGAAATCATTGAAAATTCAAATTATATTTTTGCAAATATCAATGGTAGAGATCTTGTAATTAATGGTTTAAGCGGCGAATTACTCTTTAATTCGGAAAGAGACCTCAGCGATGCAATCATAGTAAAACAACTGCTTTTACCTTATGATAATGCCTTTGTCTTTTTAACTAAAACAAAAAAAGATTTTAAATTAAAATATTTTGATCTGAATACAAAAAAAATAACTTGGGAGGTTTCTGCTGGCAGTGAAGCCTCATTTTCATCTATGTTTTCAAAAGATCAAGTATTGCGAGTTGATAGAGCTGAAAGTTTCAAAAACAACATTTATGCTTTAGCCAATAACCGACTTTATAATATTGATAAAACCACCGGAAAATTATTATGGTCATTGGAGGGAATTAATAAATTTTTCCCTTGTCAAAACGGCACTGATGTAATTATAATGAAAAATGAGGGAGGCTTAATGTCAACCAAGCAAAGCCTAAACATCATAAATAAAGATTCGGGAAAACCTATTTGGAAAGATGATATTGAAACAAAGATGTTTATTAAATTACAAGATTGGAATGATAAAATTTTAATTGCTCATGCTAAAGGTTTTAATTTTTACAATTTAAAAGATGGCTCTAAAGTTTGGAAAAGGGACGTAAAAGGTAGTGATTTCAAACAAGTTTTATCTTTAGACCAAGATTTTTTATATGTTGCAGAAAATGAAATGTCTTTGATAGATAAAAATGGAAAAGAAAAGTGGAAAAATTCTATCGAAATTTCTGATAATAAAGAAGATTTAGTACATTATTTAGGTAAAACCAAAAGTGGAAAAGTAATGTATATCACAGCTACTTATGGAAACATGGTGGATTATACATCAGGAAAAAAAATCTGGAAAAAAAATATTAAATTCAACGAAAAACGCCCTTTGTTATATGCCTATGACGAAACAAAAGATATTTTCTTGACTTATAACGATGAAGAATTATATAAATTCGATCCAAACATCAACGACAAACCAGAGCCATTGGCTAAAATCAATGCAAAAAGTGATAAATCAATGGCGGGTATTGAAGTTTTCGATTGGGGAGTTTCCCTAACCAGCCAATCAGAGGTAATAGGAATTGGAAATGATGGTAAAGTATTATTTCAAAACGAATATGAACAACCAGGAGAGACAGGCAGAAAATTACTAAATGTAGGTGGAAAAGCTGCTTCAGCTTACTTTGGTATCAGAGGTAGTGCAAAAAAATCTATATCAGATGCAACTGTTAGTTGTAGTTACATCGATGAAAACGGGCTAACACATGAAAGCACCAGTTACTTGTTTACGGGTGATTCAAGAAATAGATTAAACGCGTCAGGAGATAGGGATTTAGCCGCGGCAGGATTAATCTCAGATCTTACCAAAAATTTTTCTAAGCGTTTTAATGCTTTAAAACAAAATTCTGAATATGCATTTATATTTGCGAAGAATAAATCACAGGATGCTAACTTAAAAGTTTTAATTAAAGTTAGCAAGGAAAATGGCCAAGAAGTAGATAAAATTATTGTCGAAAATAACAAACCATTATATGATGTAGATACTACAACAGATACTATCTATTATGCAAAAGGCGATAAATTATATATATTCAAATAAAGATTGAATGTAATAAGCAAAATGTGGAATTATTTGTAAAGACTGGCAAGGTTATAAAACTGTCGTAGAAAACTACAAACAACATACAAAACAAATCCCCATTGGGGCGAAATATTTCGTCCAAATGGGGATTTTCATTTAAATGCTTTTTTTTCGAAACCTGCCAAATGTCAATATTAAGTTATTAGAACAAGTACATGAGATTCGAGACAAAAGACGGTAAATCAAAGCGATAAATTACTAAAATAAATATATGCATCATTTCAATTTGTCGTTTAATATTGTCTCATTACTTACATTATGATTTAGCGAAAGTATTATACTTAACAAAAAATGTTTTGTGAAGAAAATCAGACATTTAATTTCATCATTATCAGCTTCTAATGCTGAGCGACGGTCGACTATGAACCTTTACAACTCTGTGTATTTTGTATATAAATTGATTATAATGTTATCAACATGATAAACGAGTAGAAAACAACGAAAATAAATTGGAGAAATTACAGAAAAAACAAACTCATTTATTTAAAATTAATAGGAAATCTGATCATACCAATATTACCGACGAATAATTGAGTTATTTTGGGGGTTTTATTTTACACATATACATTTTTACTTACAAATATAGCCTTAAAAAAAAAGCTGAAATGAAATTTCAATTCAGCCCTTAATATTTCAAAGAAGCCTTATTTTTTGGCTTTTGGAGCAAGAAATACTATCATCCTCTTACCTTCAAGTTTCAATTCACCTTCAGGTTTGCCATATTCTTCTAAGCCTGCAATAAATCGTTTCAATAATTCAACGCCTTGGTCTTTAAATACTATCTGACGGCCAACAAAGTGAACGTAAGCTTTAACTTTTGCATTTTCTTTCAAGAACCCAATAGCGTGCTTCAATTTGAAATCAAAATCATGATCATCAGTTTGAGGACCAAATCTGATTTCTTTAATTACAGTCTTCGCCGCTTTCGCCTTTATTTCTTTTTGCTTCTTCTTTTGGTCATACTTAAACTTAGAATAGTCAATTACTCTACACACAGGCGGACTGGCCGTTGGTACGATTTCAACTAAATCTAAACTTTGAGCTTGTGCCATAGCAAGAGCTTGGGCGGTGTCAAAAATACCCTGCTCTACGTTATCTCCTACTAAACGAACCTGTGGTACACGAATACGCTGATTGATTCGGTGTTCGTCTTCCTTCTGTACTGGTTTTCTGAAATTACGATTGAATGGTTGTTGTGCCATTTAACGATTTTAAGGTTACTAAATATTGAATTTTACGAAAGTACTAATTAATTTGTATATAACAAATAATATTACCTCAAAAATTACAAAACCAAGATGATTATACCTTAAACTGAGGTATATTTTTGTATATCTCAGTTTTTGCATAAGCAATAAATTCTTCTAATGGCATAGAGCCTAAATCTCCCTCGCCTTTTCTTCTAACAGAAACTTTACCTTCTTCTGCTTCTTTTTCACCAACTATTAACATTAATGGTAATTTATTTACCTCAGCATCACGTATTTTACGACCTATTTTCTCATCACGGTGGTCAACGTAACCTCTAATGTCTTCTTCTTGTAATGTCAAGAATACTTCATTAGCGTAGTCTTCATATTTTTCTGAAATAGGTAAAATGGCTATTTGGTCAGGAGATAACCATAGTGGGAAATTGCCTGCCGTTGTTTCAATCAAAATTGCAATAAAACGTTCCATCGAGCCAAATGGAGCTCTGTGAATCATAACTGGGCGATGTTTTTGGTTATCTGAGCCAACATATTCCAATTCAAATCTTTGTGGCAATTGATAATCAACCTGAATAGTTCCAAGTTGCCATTTACGACCCAAAGCATCTTTTACCATGAAATCAAGTTTTGGGCCATAAAAAGCAGCTTCGCCCACTTCTTCAATAGTTTTAAGGCCTTTTTCGGCTGCTGCACGACGAATAGCATTTTCAGCTTTATCCCATGCATCATCCAAGCCAAAATATTTTGTTTTATTTTCAGGGTCACGCAAAGAAACTTGGGCAGAAAAATCTTCAAAACCAAGCGATTTGAATACATAAAGAACCAAATCAATTACTTTTTTGAATTCATCTTCTACCTGGTCATCAGTACAGAAAATATGTGCGTCATCTTGGGTGAATCCTCTTACACGAGTTAAACCATGCAACTCTCCACTTTGTTCATAGCGATATACCGTTCCAAACTCTGCCAATCGTAAAGGCAATTCGCGATAGCTACGTGGCCTAGCACGAAAAATTTCACAGTGGTGAGGGCAGTTCATTGGTTTCAACAAAAACTCCTCTCCTTCTTCAGGCGTTGTTATTGGTTGGAATGAATCTTTACCATATTTTTCCCAGTGACCCGAAGTTATATATAACTGTTTGCTTCCAATATGAGGCGTAACAACTTGTTGATAACCAGCTTTTACCTGTGCCTTACGCAAGAAATTTTCCAGACGCTCACGCAACATTGCACCTTTTGGCAACCATAATGGCAAACCCTTTCCTACTTTCTCCGAAAACGTAAACAAGTCAAGCTCTTGACCCAATTTACGATGGTCACGACGTTTCGCTTCCTCCAAAAGTGTTAGATAATCTTCTAACTCTTTTTGTTTTGGAAAGGTTACTCCGTAAATACGAGTCAACATTTTATTATTTTGATCGCCTTTGAAGTACGCACCAGCAACACTCATAATTTTAGCAGCTTTAATAAAGCCAGTATTAGGAATGTGGGGTCCACGGCATAAATCAGTAAAATTTCCTTGCTTATAAAATGTAATAGACCCATCGTCCAAACCAGAAAGTAAATCTAACTTATATTCGTCGCCTTTTTCTTCAAAATATTTTATTGCTTCGGCTTTAGCCATCGGAATTCTGACAAAATCATTTTTCTGACGAGCCAATTCCAACATTTTATCTTCAATTTTTTTAAAATCCTCATTTGAAATGGTTTCACCATTGGTATCTACATCATAATAGAAACCATTTTCGAGAGGTGGACCAACCCAAAACTTCACTTTTGGATACAACGTTTCTAAAGCCTCAGCCATTAAGTGAGCCGAAGAATGCCAAAAAGTTGATTTGCCGTCTGTATCATTCCAAGTTAAAAGTTGTAATTTTGAGTCTGTTTCGATTGGCAAATTGGCATCTTGAACCTTGCCATTTACTTTGGCAGCCAATACATTTCTGGCAAGACCTTCACTAATTGAAAGAGCAATATCGAAACTCGAACTCCCTTTTGGATAATCTCTTACGCTTCCGTCGGGTAGGGTAATTTTAATCATAAAAATTTATAAACAATTAAGCGGCAAGCCACATTTATATTTTACTAGTTTTAATGTTTTTGAACTCTAGAAGTTTTGCAAACACTTCGATTTTGTACAGAATCAAAATTTCAAGCGTCTTGAAGTATCGGTTTTGATATTTACCTTTTTCTTTGGTAATATGATATTTACTCTAATTCTGGATGTATCTAAAAGTCTTTTAGGCTCTACAACAACTGGTTTAGCCACAGGAACTGAAACTTTTTTTACGGGAATGGGAATTGGGTCCTTATAAACACCTAAGGATGAATTTACTTGTCCCGATACTCGATTTAATGCTATAATTGTTTGCGTATCATTAGGGTCTTTTTCGGCTTGAACTTTTAGAAACCCTTCTGCTTTAGTCAGTAAGCCGAGTTGCTCAAGTGTTAAAGCAATTGAGTAATTAATTTTTGGAGTTTCTGGATTAATATCTAATACATTTTTATATAACTCCAATGCTTTATTAAATTTTTTCCAACGGAAATATATTGAGGCTGAATAAAGTACCGCATCAATTCTATTTTTATCTATTTTTAATACTTTACTAAAATAAAAAATAGCAGAGTCCAAGCGATCAGATTTATTAAAAACCAAACCCCTTTCTATCAAAAACTTAGAATCTTTAGGAAACAGTATTAAAGCTGAATTGTTAACAGCCAAAGCTGAATCATATAATCTTCTATTTCTCAGCACTTCTGTCAAAGATGAATAAGCCAATTTTAAAGAAGGCTTCATTTCGATAGCTTTGTTCATTTTCAATAAGGCGGTTGTAGTATCGCCTTTGCGGGCAGCCAATGTCCCTTGATAAAAAGCAGTTTCACCGTCATAAGGAGCTATTTGCAAAGATTTTGCCAAATATTGTTCAGCACTTTTTAGGTCGTTGCGTTGTTGTGATAAATCACCGAGCAAAGTATAAAGCTCAGGTGTATCAACATTCAAAATTTCCGCACTTTGAGCAAATGCATAAGCTTCACGGTATTGTTCCATATCCCGCAAAATCAAGGCTTTCACATACAAGTATTTTCCAGTATTTTGTTTAAGACGGTCGGCACGGTTAATATCTTCAAGTGCTTTTTGAGTCTCACCCATTCTATTTAAAACCATCGCTCGTTTGTAATAGTTTTCAGCCAAACTTGGATTACTTCTGATTGCATCAGTTAATGCTTCGATTGAAGCAGTATTTTGAATACTTTCAATTTGAAATGGTGTTGGTGGAATATTAGAACGCTCACGATTGCCTTGTCCGCAAGCATACAAGAGTAATGAAAGTGCAAAAAATAGGTATTTTATTTGATTATTAGACATCCGATTTTATTGACAAATGGATCATAGGAATTCAAAATTGCTTAATTGTGAGATTTTTTTTACAAAAATCTGAATTTTTTCTCACAAATAAAATGAAAAGTTAAGAGTTCTGAATTTAGTGTTCTAAATTCAGCGTTTTTGAAATTATAATTTAATCATATAACACTGATATTCAGCATCTTACTTGTTTATTAACTCCTCTAAAACATTATTTCATGCATTACTTCTATAAATAGAAAAGAAAAAACTTTCATTGGAGACCCTCTTGCTATGAAAGTATTAAACCGTACTATTCGTCAACTTTATAAATAAATTCAAACCTAGTTGATTGGTATTGTCCATTTATATTTCTGCACCAAATAATCAAATAAAAAAAATTACTTGAGCAACAGAAGGCTCCTAAATATTGTATTTAGCAATTGAATTCAAGCATTCTTTATCCATTTTTTTAAAAACATATAAATAAATGCATAAATAAAATGTTGTTTTACGACTCAAATTGAAGAAAAACGATAAAAAACACCCAATGGTAATTTCTTATTGAAGCTATCTTGCAATACCAACTCTCCCATTTCGGGGTTTTGAATACTTGCATAGTTTTGTCTGATGATAGTTTCAGCAATGACTGCCGAAAAACCCATTGAATAAAGATTCAGAATAAAAAAATGACAATTTTCATCAAGAAGTTCGAGGCAATTTTTCAATAATTCGTTCAAACCTTCCTCCAAAACCCATTTTTCACCATCAGGTCCACGTCCATAAGCTGGTGGGTCGAGAATGATTCCATTATATTTTTTTCCTCGTTTTACTTCCCTCTTTACAAATTTTAGAGCATCTTCGATTACCCAACGAATATCCGTCAACCCACTCGCTTCCATGTTTTCTCTAGACCACGAAATCACCTGTTTTACGGAATCAACATGCGTAATATCAGCTCCGTTGGCTTTTGAAATCAAAGATGCACCGCCAGTATATGCAAATAAATTTAGCACTTTTGGAGTTTGAAACGCCGAATCTCCACTTTTCATCAATGACAACTTATCTTCGATATATTTCCAATTAGAGGCTTGCTCAGGAAAAATACCAACGTGTTTGAAGGATGATAATGAAAGTTTAAATTTGAGTTTTGATTTGCCTTGAAAATATTCCATATACCATTTTTCAGGCATTTTTTTGATATTATGCCACTCGCCACGTTCTTCTGGACTTAGTTGGTCACGACCTTTGGTTTTCTTAAAAATTGCTGATGCTTTTCGTTGCCAAATTTCTTCAGAAAGTGATTTATCCCAAACGGCTTGTGGTTCGGGGCGTGCCAAAATAAAATCTCCAAAGCGTTCGAGTTTTTCGTAGTTCCCTGAGTCAATTAACTCATAAGAGCTGATATTCGGAGTAAGTAAATTATACAAAATTATGCTGGTTTTAAACGTAACGAAAATAATCAAAAATGAAGAATTTAGCACTTTCGATAGACAAAAAAATTTCTAGACGTTGATTTCTGGAATTTGTCGCTGCCATTTTTATCGTCTTGAAGGTTTAACTTTCTAGGCAGACATTTCTATTATGATCCAAATTTAACACTACTTATAATTACAATGTAAAAATTACCGCACCATTATTTTACGTTTCGATATTTGGCAATGTATTTAGTTTTTTTAATTTATTACTTGCAGTCGATAATAAATAGATATTGGTTTCTGATAAGTATTTAGGATTTTTAACAGTCAAATTTCCTTTACTACAAATTGCTATTGCATTTTGACTATTTATTGCTAAAACATTATCAAATTCTAATAATGTTTGTTTAAGCAAATTTCCATTTAAATCTAAACTTGCCTTAAAACCACCTGTATAATTATTGATTGATAAAACTTTCTTCGTTTTAGTTTCTAGCATTGAATTATGCGAGTTTATAGTTTAGCCAAAATACTTAAGATTATATACACAAATCACTTAGTAGGAAGGTTTATAGATAATCCCACACTAGAAAATCTGATTTTCATTAAAGATTGTCTGTGTTTATAGAAACTAAATATACGCGAAAGTTTTTTAAGTTGTTAAAAATTTAAGTTTTCAGACCAAACAAAAAGTTTTTGATAGTCATAAAACTTCGTGAAAATGGATTTATTAAACTCAATTTTAGAAAATAAAATACCATTTACTCCAATATTGGATAGATAAACACCAGTGACCGCACAATTTAGAGAATCAATAGTTGTGAGTTGAGCTATCAGCGGAAAGTTACCTGCATTTGATTGTATGGCATTTTGTGAAATGAGCTATGCTAAAATGTAATACTTAAATGATAATCAAGACAATATGAGGTTGGTTTTAGTTCCACATCCAAAAAGACCTTGATTAACCATACTTTATTCAGGTTAGTATCAAATATTAAAATTTCGGCCTTCGAAATATATTTTTTGGACAAACAATAAATGAGCTTTTGGAACTAATGAGATTATCTTTTGCCAAGTTGGATTTACTATTAATTTTATGTCAAATATTTTATAAGCATCCGTGAAGTATAAATGACTTTTAGTTTTTTTACTTTCATAATTAGTTTGAAGCAAAAATAAAAAAAACCTTTCTTCATCAGTAATAAAATTTTGAGTTTTAGCCAAAAAAATATTCCTACCGATTAAATAAGAGTAAGGCATAAACAATTAGATATATTAAAATGCAATTTTATTGAGATAAAAGACCCTCCTACTTCCTTCGTTTCGATTTGCTATTCGCTGATAACCCCAAGCTAAATAATAATTTTGATGCCAATATTCAATGTCATCGGTAGCTGTATCTCTTACTTTGTCACCTTCTTTTTGAGTGTCAATATCAATAGTTTTTATACCCTCAATTACCTCATTCCCCCTTATATTTTTAGTTGCAAGTTTGCCTTTATTGCTGTAAATTAATGCAATTTCATCACCTTCATAACGAATTTTAACTTTCTCTTTAAGTTCCATACTTTTTACATTATCGAAACTAAAACTATTATCCCAAACTAACTTTCCATTTAAATCAAATCCTGCTACAATAGCATGAGTATATTTAAAACCATCAAATTGTTGGTTATTATTACTATAATTTGAATACATCCATGGATTCCATGCCCATGAATTTAGTCCATAATAACGAGAGAAACGCATGGCATTTAACGAGCTATAACCAAACCCAAAAGGAGAGCCAAATGCACTCCCATAAAATGGCGAACCATAGTTGTTGTTATTCCTAAATTCTGGATAAAAAACCTCAGCTACTAAAATATATTGATTGTCTTTTTTGATAATTTCGTGGACTAAGACCCGATAATTGAGTTTTAAGTCATCACCTCTTCCTTTTTTCTTTTTGATTTTTTTTTCAATCTTCTCTTGTTGTTTCGGAGGTAAAAAATTAAAAAAATTCTTAAAATCGGTAAAACTATGCATTTTCAAGTATTCAGGTGTTTCGCCATCGACTTTACTGATGTATAATCCTTGCGACATCGGCCCACCATTTGATTGATATCCTTTAAAACCATAATTACCAATCATTAATTGTGTTCCATCATTCAATGAAAATAATTTCCCTGTCAACAACCCATAATCTTCTTCTGGTTCTACGGTTAGTTGTTCAACAATTTTCCCGTTAGGATTTATCCGCTTTACAGCCATATAGCTTGAACGACCTTTTTTAACAGAATAAGAGACAACTAGTAAATCATTGATAGCATCATAATCAAGCGACGAAATACTTGCTGTGCCTTTAATTCCACCCGCTAAAATACGTGGTTGCATTTTATTAAAATTGATACTCATCAAAACTGGTTCTTCTTTTACCATGCCTGCTAAATAGGCAACCTCGTTGAAAACCTTAAATTCAGAAATTTCAAAACGACGAATATTTTCAAAGAAAAACTTTTGAATGATTCCAATTCCAGTCGAAACTTTTATGATTTGGTAAAGGTCCGAATTGTATTTACTAAATAGAAAGTAAACGTCACGACCATCTCTATAAAAATCAACCATTGATTGATTTTCTTCAAGTTCACCATTTTTTGACCAACTTTGTTGAAGTTGAGTATCTAATTTGGTAATATTAAAATTAAGTTTACCAGTTTTGGTTAAGAGCAAAACGCCTTCCTCCCCAAGTGTAATCACTTGAAAACCTTGGTCATCACCACGAGTTGGTATTTCTATACGCTTCACACTTTGTGCATTAGCTTGAAATAAACTAATGACTAAGAATGTCAAAAAATTTAATCTTAATAAATACTTTTTTGATTTTTTAATTTTCATATCCTTTTGAAACAATGAGATCAAACTCTTCTTTTTTTAGTTGTTGAACAGAGAGGCGAGACTGACGAATCAACGAAACATCTTGCAAACGTTCATCAGCTTTGATGGCTTTTAATGTAACACTCTTGGGCAGTTTTTCAACTGGAGCTAAATCAACAACAACCCAACGAGTATCATCAGTTGTAGGGTCTGTATAGGCTTCTTTTACAATTTTTGCAATCCCGACTACCTCAACGCCTTCGTTCGAATGATAAAACAAAACTAAGTCGTCAAGTTTCATTGCAGCAAGATTATTTCGAGCTTGATAGTTTCTAACGCCATCCCAAGTACCTATGCCTTGACTAACGAAATCGTCCCAAGAATATTTGAAAGGTTCTGATTTTACGAGCCAATAATTCATTTAATATTGATTAATATTTGCCGATTTTTGCATTTAAAGTGTAAAATTAAAGTAAAATTGATATTTATCTAAGCATTTTGTTGAATATTGTTTAGAAAATAATTGGTGAAATCTATCCCTTATAATATTCCATATATTAAAGAATATTCCATATATTAATTAATTTTACCGATAAATAAGATTAAAAAAAATATCCTGATTGAACAACTAAAAAGTATTTCCTTTGTAAAAAAATTAATAATAACAGTCTTGAAGGTAGTTTTTATTTATTTATTTACACAATTTATCTTTCTTACCTCAGTTGGACAAAGTCCTAATATCCTTTGGCAAAAATCCTTAGGTGGAAGTTATTATGACAAGGCTGTTTCAGTAATTGAACTGGAAGATGGAGGGTATATTGTAGGCGGTCATTCACAATCAAGCAACTTTGATTTATTTATAAATCATGGCGGATATGATTGGTGGATTGTTCGGCTAAATAATAGTGGAAACATACTCTGGCAAAAAACTTTGGGAGGAAGCAATGATGAATATTTAAGAAAAATCATAAAAACTCCAGACGGAAGTATTCTTTGTATTGGAGATACACAATCAAATAATGGAGATATCACAAGCTACATGGACCAAATTGATTTCTGGGTAACAAAAATTGATTTATCTGGCATTCTTATCTGGGAAAAGTGCTATGGTGGAGTGAATATTGACAGAGGCTATTCCGTCTGTAATACTGATGACGGGAATTTTATGATTGCAGGTTCAACGGAATCTCAATATCCATATATAGAAAACAATCATGGCTTATCTGATTTTCTTTTAATTAAAATCGACCAAGAAGGAAATAAAATCTGGCAAAAAACTTATGGCGGTAGTGGCCATGAAACCTGTAAATCAATAAAAAAATCCAGTAATAGTGGTTATTTATTAATAGGAAATAGCTCCTCAATCGATGGTAATTTAAGTAATAATTATGGTGAACAAGATGTTTGGATGCTAAAAATTGATAATGAGGGAATAATACAATGGCAACAAAACTTTGGAGGTAGTAAAGATGATTTTATAAATAATTTCATAGAAGATCATGAAGGTAATTTTGTGATAATTGGCGAAACCTATTCTTTTGACATTGATGCTACTGATAACCATGGTGAAAATGGATCGAGAGATTTTTTTATTATAAAAGTTTCTGCTCAAGGCCAAAAAATTTGGAGTAATTGTTATGGTGGAAGTAGTGAGGAATATGCCAGAGGTATTGTGGAAAGTAATGGTAGCGAATACGTTGTTGTAGGAGAATCATACTCGAATGATGGTCAAGCAACCAATAATATTGGAAGTGCGGATATTTGGATAATCAAGCTAAACTTTACAGATGGCGAATTAATATGGCAAAAAAAATACGGAAGTGAAGGCCATGACGAACCAAATGATTTGATACTTACCTTTGACAATAACTTCTTGTTTGTTGGAAATACACTTCCTGTTCAAAACTTTAACGATGTAACTCAAAATTACGGCGGTGATGACTTTTGGATAGTAAAACTGTTGAATAATGATTGTGTAAAAAACCTTTCTCTAAAAACAGATATGCTATACGGCAATAAGAACTTTAGTTCTTCTGAAAATATCTCAAGTAGCATTAAAGTACTTAGTTCAACCTCTAATATCATATATTCGGCTGGAAAAAGTATTATATTACAAAGTGGCTTTTCAACTCAAAGGGGGGCTGTTTTTGAGGCAAAAATTGAAGGTTGTAATTAAAAAAATAGCGAAGAGTAATGATCCTCGCTATTTTTAAAAGATATTTTTGTCAGTTTATCTCTTTCTTCTTGCCAACACTAATGGCAGGAAGCTGACTTTCAAGCACCATTTTATTGAATGCTGGCACATCTTCATCTATGACTTTCTTGAGTTTATTTGTCGTTTTCTCCATCTTTTTAGACAAATCATCAATTGCTTCATAAGAACCTTTAGTTGGTTTAGCGTCAGCACTTGAAACTACGCTTGCTACACCCGCAATTTTATCATTCAGACGAATTGGAAACGCTAATAAATCTTGCGTTGCACGTGCCTTGTTTTGGACTAATGATTGTTCTAAATCCTCTAAATTTTTGAGCATAGGCTTAGTCAATTTTTGAAATTTACTAATCAAGACTGTATCTTTTACACTCTTCATATATTCAGAAACCGCTTTTTTAATTTCACGCATTTGATTAATTGCCTTATGGTTTTCATCTAATTTTTTGTGAATTTTTAACAATAAATCAAACTGTTCTTTTAACTCAGCATCAGTTACAGGATTACGTGGGTCTTTTTTGATTTCGGCAATTTCTTCTTTTAAAATATTTTTACCTATAACCAATCTGACCTTATAATTTCCTGGATTAACCTTTGGCCCAATCATGCTACCAGCCCACATTGGAGAGCGTTCGCCTGAAATTTCAGTAGCATCAGCATAACGCATATTCCAAACAAAGTGATTCAGTCCAACATTTGCTGGAAGTAATCCAGATTTAGTTTGTTTAGTATCTTCAAAAAAATCTTTTGATGCTTTTTGCTCTTCTCCTTTTACATCTTTTTTACTCGAATAGGTAATGATAGTGTCGTTTGCCATTGTCAAAAACTGCAATTTAACTTCATCTTTTGGTGCACTTTTCAAGTAATAATTTACTAAAACACCATTTGTAGCATTTTGTCCTTCATCTTTTGGAGCTCCTCGACGGCCACCGCCATCACCACCTTGCATCCTGTACGAATGGCGTGGCTTAAACAGGTGAATATCAGCAACTGCATTGTCTTTGATTTCATGTAATGGCGTCAGATCATCTAAAATCCAAAACGAACGACCATGTGTGGCAATTACTAAGTCTTTTTCAAGCTTTTGAACTTGCAAATCACGAACCGAAGTAATCGGAAGATTATTACTCATTGGATTCCAAGAAGCACCATCATCAAATGAAACATATATTCCTCTTTCTGTTCCAGCGTATAATAAACCTTCCTTGTTTGGGTCTTCACGCACTACACGAGTATATTCGTCAGCTGGAATTCCTCCAACAATACTCGTCCATGTTTTACCATAATCACTTGTTTTAAATAAGTAAGGTTTTCTATCGCCAAACATATATCGAGTTGCAGCAACGTAGGCTTTTCCTTTAGAAAAATCTGATGTATGAATGGTCGAAATCAATGCAAAATCACCGAGTTGAGAAGTAGGAATGGTAATACTTGACCAGTTTTTGCCATTATCTCTAGTCAAATGAATATATCCATCGTCCGAACCAGCCCAGATATTTCCCTTTTCGATTGTTGATTCGGCCAAAGCAAAAATAGTAGCATAAATTTCAGCACCAGTTTGGTCAAGAGTAATCGGCCCACCAGTTGCACCAGTTGTCTTTGGGTCATTTCTTGTCAAGTCTGGACTTATTGTTTCCCAAGAATTTCCGCCATTATGAGTCACATGAACATATTGTGATGTTGCATATAGGCGTGTATCATCATGAGGTGAAAAAATAATCGGATAGGTCCACTGAAAACGGTACTTCTTCTCGGCAGATGTATGTCCCATATTATTTTCAGGATATACCATGATATTTTGTTCTTGGTTATTTTCAGCGTTAAGTTTTGTCATATAACCATCATAAGAACCACCGTAAGTAATTTTTGAGTTTTTAGGGTCAATGGCAATATAGCCAGACTCCCCACCTGAAACTGGATACCAATCACGAATTCCGATTGAGTTACCATCTGTGCGGCTTGCTATTCTGACGGTACTATTATCTTGTTGAGAGCCATAAACATTATAAGGAAAATCATTATCAAGATGCACATGATAAAACTGTGCGGTTGGAATATCAATATCCGTAAATGTAAATCCATCATTGAAAGTAACCTCTGCTCCACCATCATCACCAATGATAAAATTTTCAGGATTTTTTGGGTTAATCCAAACATCATGCGTATCTCCATGATGAACATTGAGATTTCTGATAGTTTTACCCCCATCGGTTGATTTGAAAGAGTTAACATTTAAAATAATCAAAGCATTTTCATTTAGTGGGTCTGCTTGAAGATTCATATAATACCAAGGGCGTTGCCAAAGATTTTTGTTGTCATTAACTAATGCCCAATGTTCACCAGCATCATACGAAGTGTATAGGCCGCCCTTTACATTTTCAATCATAGCATAAAGGCGATTTGAGTTGGCTGGAGAAACAGTAATTCCAATTTTACCCAAAAGTCCTTTTGGCATACCAGGTTTTTCATTAAGTGATTCCCAAGTATCTCCTCCATCAACAGACTTATAAAGACCACAACCAGCACCACCACTACTCATACTGTGGCCATTACGATAAGCTTGCCAAAGTGTTGCATAAATAATTCTTGGATTATTTGGGTCGAGTCTAACATGATAAGCACCAGTACTATCATTCTTGGCCAAAATATGTTCCCAAGTTTGACCCCCGTCTTTACTTCTGAAAACTCCTCGTTCTTTGTTTGGAGCAAATGGGTTGCCAACTGAAGCTACATAAATCAAATTATGGTCTTTCGGGTGTACCTCTATCGTTGCTATGGCATCGGCTTTTGGTAAACCGATGTGCTTCCATGATTTACCAGCATCCGTCGATTTATAAACTCCATCGCCATAACTAATATTGCTACGCATATCAGCTTCACCCATTCCAACATATATAACATTAGGATCGGAAGGAGCAACTGCAATTGCCCCAACTGAACTAGACTTAAAAGTACTATCTCCAATGTGGTTCCAATTCATTCCGGCATCGGTAGTTTTCCATACACCTCCACCAACAGCTCCAAAATAATAAGTAAGAGGTTGGTCGGCATGACCAGCAACAGCTAATGACCTTCCAGCACGAAACGGGCCAATATTTCGCCAAGAAAGTTCCTTATATAGGCTATTATCAATTTTTGTTGTACTAGTAATTGTAACTGCTTGAGAAGAAGGCTGAGGTAAATTTACTTTCTTTTTCTGGGCAAAAGCCGAAATTGATAAAGTACAGCCTAACAACAATAGGGAGATTTTATACATACAGATAATAAGTTTAGGTTTGTGCGTAAAAATACGTTCTAAGTAATAACAAAACAAAAAAAATAACGAAATTTGTAATCAATTTAACCCGTCCATAATTATAATAATTAAAACCAAGAAATATGAATTTTATAACGTTCTCGCCATCAACTGAGTTTGCAACATTTGTTGAGCATTGGTCACAGTTATATGACCCCAACTCAAACTGGGAAGCTAACTATTATAAGCATATAAAACTTGGTAAGCCTTTTACACATAATGATATAATGGAACTGTTTGAATGGCAAAGTCAAGCAGGTCTGGGAAAGATTAGAACTGCAGCCATAAAAGACAAAATTTATCCTCATCTAGACTATATTAATGATATGAAATTTGAGGAAACCTTGGATTTGGAAGTTTTTAATGAAAAATTTAGTGAAGTAGCTGCTGTGTCAAGAACGTTGATTTTGCACATGATAAAACCAGAGTTTTATCCAATGTTCGATCAAAATGTACATGTGGCCTATAATTTTATTCATGGCATTGAAATGGGGCCAAACGAATATCCAATAAAGGCAGAACCAAGATTAAAGTTTTATTTTAGGCACTTTGTTCCTTTCATTACAAAAATAAAAGGCGATATTCCTATGAAGAAAATTGATGAAGCTCTAGATACTTTTGGGCAGTTAATGAAGAGAAATCCTAAACTGAAAATATAATTTAAGTTTATACTATGTCAATTCATGGCTTTTTCTGAAATTTGCATGTAAATTAGACTTCATTCTTATGACCAACAACCAAATAGAAAAAATTATTGACAATTTGGACACCGTTTTTAGAGGTGATGCTTGGCATGGGCCATCGGTGATGGAGTTTCTAAATTCAATGCCATTGGATATTGTTGATGTACAGAAAAACTTTTCAAAACATACAATATGTCAGATAGTTTATCATCTTTCGGCATGGCGTAGGTTTGTTTATGAAAAACTTAATGATAATGTTCGATATGATTTAGTTGACGAAATCGATAATTACGGAAGTGAAGAAGCAATAACCAAAGTTAATTGGTCTAATTTGGTAAATAATCTAAAAGAATCACAAGAAAAACTGATTCAAAAACTCTCTAAATTTGATGATAGTTTGCTAAATCAACTTGTACCTGGTCAAGATTATGATTTTTATAAATTATTGACTGGATTGATTCAACATGATACATATCATCTTGGCATGATTTGGGTACTATGGGACTGAGTTTTAGGAAACCATCAAAGTTTATAGTAATTGAAAATTTACAACAGAATAAAGCAAACTTAAATCAAGATTTAAAGATAAAATTTAGTACATTCTCAACGAAAGAGAGTATTTTTATGGAAGAATTGCAAATAACAGAACTTGAACGCATCAAGACATTAATCAACGCCGCTTTTCATGGCGGTGCTTGGCATGGCCCTTCGGTTTTAGAAAACCTTAAAGATATTAAACCAAAAGCGGCAGGCACTCGCCAAAAGAATATTCATACAATTGCCGAGTTGGTTTATCATATTACGACTTGGAGAATTTTTGCATTGAAAAAAATCCAAGGAGATATTGGATTTGAAATCAAAACTGAAAAACAAAACTGGGGAAATATAAGTGAAGTTGACGAATTTGAATGGGAAACTCTTCAGATGGAACTTACCCTTAGCCATGACGAATTGATGAGTGCTTTGGAAGATAAAGATAATAGTTTCTTGACAGAAATTGTTCCGGGTGCTGAATATGATTTTTATACATTGCTCCACGGCATCATTCATCATGATTTATACCACAATGGGCAAATAGGTATGCTAAAAAAATCAGCACCGAAAACAAGCAAGTTCGATGATGATGATGGTTTCAAATCGACAAGCTATTTCGAAGACGAATATTAATTTCTTATGTTAAAATCAAAAAAGGTCTAAAACTTCTAAAGTTTTAGACCTTTTTATTTAAGCAATCAAATATATTAAAACTCCCACCAAACTTTATCAGTATTCAAGCTATCAAGTACCAGAGGCTCGCCAATTATTGGCGTTATTGGTTTAATTTCACTATTTACTGCTGCCTTTAGGCGTTTGATTGGCTAATTCCAAACATGATTGGCCAAAGAAAACTTTGCCCAATGAACGAGCATTAATACCTTGGCTTTCAGATCTTTTACAGCCAAAAATGTCTCTTCAGGCAAGGTATGAATATTTTTCCAAAGCAAATTATAATGACCATTTTCGAGCAAAGCCATATTAAATTGACCGTATTTTTTGCCGATAATTTTGAAGTGGCTATAATAACCTGAATCGCCACCTAAGAAGATATAATAACTATGAATATTTAACACAAACGACGTCCAAAGAGATTTTGCACGAGTGAAACCTCGTCTAAAAAAATGTCGAGCTGGTGTAGCGGTTATTACAATATCATCAGCAACTTTAATACTTTCCCACCAATCAAATTCCACAATTTTGTCAAGATTAATGCCCCAATGTTCCAAATGAGCTCCAACACCTAAAGAAGTATAAAACTTCTTAACTTTCGGTTGTAGCTTTAAAATTGTCTCATAATCAAGATGGTAATAATGGTCGTGCGACAAAAACAAAATGTCTATTTCAGGGAAATCGTCTACTTGATAAGCATCTGCAACTTTGAAAGCCTTAACCATAAAACTGACTGGCGATACACTTCAACTAAAAACTGGGTCAATCAAAATTGTAGTTTCTTTTGATTTAATAAAGTAAGATGAATGACCAAACCAGATAATAGTCGGTTTATCGGCTTTTAAGTTTTTGAGGTCGGTTTTTACAGAAGGGATTTCTTTAGGCGGCTCAACATTAGAAGGTTTATTGAAATAATCTTTTAATAAAGTCCAATAACTCTAATTATCAGTCATTATCGACGTAACAATTAGAATCTGAAAGGCTCCATTTTTATAATTGGACGATTTCAAAACTCTTTCAAGTCTTGCCCCATCTGAATCTTTGCCAAAAACTGATTTTTGCATAAAACCCCAAACAATTGCCACTAAAACAAGTGTTATTACTAAAATCCAAGTCGTTATTTTTATTTAATTTTCATCATTTTTAACGTGTTCGATATTTACTATTTTCATTGTAAAAATAGTTCCAAATACCAAAAACCATAAAATTTATGCCTTTAAAATGCTTATTTTTAATTGAATTTGGCAAATTGCTAAAATTTTTAGATATTCGAGTGTGCAAACTTTCCTAAGCAATTATCTGAATGAATTAAGCTTTTGCTTCGTTCATAAAAATTACAAATCCAATGTCTCTCATCAGTAATAACCTTAAATACTTGCGTAGAATCAATGGTTTGACCCAAGAACAATTTGCTCGGCGAATCGGCACTAAAAGAGCCAATGTAGGTGCTTACGAAGAATCAAGGGCAATTCCGCCAGTCGATACTCTCAAGATTATTGCCAATACTTTTGGCATCACAGTTGATGATTTTGTAAAAAAAGATATACGTAAGCTACGAGAAACTCCTGATATTACATTTGGTTTTGAAGCAAAACCATTTTACAGCAACGACCATGTAGAGGCTTCTTCGATTATGGTTGAAATTGACCCTTTTGATGTTCCAATAAATAAACTACCAAATAACCCTTTAGAAGAATCAACTGGCGGCGTTCCGTATTTTGATCAAAATTCGGCAAACCCAAAATTCGATAATTATTCGGCACCATCAATCGGTGATTTGATGAAAAAGTTTTTGGGTGATGAACCACAAGTAAATTCAGAAAGAAATCAAGAACAAAAAACCGCTGAAAGAGTCGCACAGACTGTAAATTTAAAGCCAAGTTTTGAGCGAGAAACTTACGTTAAACCTCAGCAAAATTCGCCATCGAATAATCCACAACCGACTAATTATCAGTCAATTAATCAAAATATTTCTTTAGTAAGACGTTTTCAGTATAATGAATATTTGGTGAAACATAGTGATTTTCATTTTTTAAAAACTCTTTCACTTTTTAATATTCCGACTCTAACTAATGGAGAATTTAGGGCATTTGAGGCGGGCGAGGATTTTGCTTTTGAAGGGGCCTTACTTGTTGGCTCTTTGATTAGAAACTGGCACGAAATATCCGACGGGAAAAACTACATTTTAGTAACAAAAACACATGGCATTATTCATCGAAGAGTTTATAACCAAATAAAAATCAAAGGCACGCTCCTACTCAGCAGCGATAATAATCGTTTTCCGAGTTCAGAAATTTCTTATACTGATGTAATAGAAACTTGGGAAATAAAAGCCTTTGTAAGCCATACTTTGCCTGAACCGGCAACCCCATACAGTAAACTCGGAAATTTGGTCGATGAAATGAAATTTGAATTAGAACGTATAAAAAAATAAATGCAAATTACCTCTAAGCAACCTAATATTGGTACAACAATTTTCACAGTAATGTCGCAATTAGCGGCTGAAACTGGTGCATTAAATCTCTCGCAGGGTTTTCCGAACTATAATTGTTCTCCAAAACTCATCGAAATGGTCAATCATCACATGAAACAAGGAATGAACCAATACGCTCCGATGGCTGGTATTATGCCTTTGCGTGAAATTATTGCTCAAAAAACATTCGAATTGTACGAACTGACTTATAATCCGAACGATGAAATCACTATCGTATCGGGCTGTACAGAAGCACTTTATGCTGTAATGACAGCCATTATTCACCAAGATGATGAGGTGATAGTTTTTGAACCTGCATACGATAGTTATGTGCCAGCCATTGAGCTAAACGGAGGAAAAGCAGTCTTTATTACACTTTTACCTGAAAATGACTTTGCAATTGATTGGCAGTTTGTAAAATCAAAAATTACGGCTAAAACTAAAGCAATTATGCTTACAACGCCGCATAATCCGACTGGTAAATGTCTTACTCAAAATGATATTAATTCTTTAGCCGAGTTATTAAAAGAAACCAATATTTTTGTGGTTTCGGATGAAGTCTATGAACATATTATTTTTGATGGACGAAAACATCTTTCGCCCGCCATGCACGCCGATTTAAAGGAACGTACATTTATATGTGGTTCTTTTGGCAAAACTTTTCATACAACAGGTTGGAAGTTAGGCTATTGTATGACACCAAAAGCACTTTCTGCGGAATTTAGAAAAGCTCATCAATGGATTACGTTTTCTTGTCCGACACCATTTCAATATGCTTTTGCCGATTTCTTGAAAGAACCTGATAATTATCTATCAGTTACACAGTTTTATCAAGAAAAACGAGATAAATTTATCAATTGGATAAAAGATTCAAGGTTTGAATTCATTCCTGCTGAAGGGAGTTTCTTCCAGATGGTTTCGTATAAGAATATTACAGACGAATCTGATTACGATTTGGCAGTAAGATGGACAAAAGAAATTGGTGTAGCCTCAATTCCGATTTCTGTTTTTTATGCTGATAAAATTGATAATAAAATTTTAAGATTCTGTTTTGCTAAAGATGACGAAATACTCGAAATAGCTGCCGAAAGGCTTTGTAGATTATAGTGATTTATTAAGTCCAAAGTAATTATAGTGACTTTGGACTGCCGACCGTGGACATATCACAACTTCATAATTTTCAAAATCTTATTTGGATGAATCAACAACGACTTTCCGACTTCATACCAAAGTTCATGGCCTACATTCAAAAACAAACCTTTATGCGATGGCTTATTACTGTGAGCAAACTCAGCCTCAAATTCGCCCGAAAAAGTATTTTTTAAAATAAAATTCAGTTCGTCCCACGCTAAAACCTTTGTTTCGCTCGAGCCATCAATAATATTTGTACGAATTAATTGCAATTTGCGTTCAATAAACGACGCACTCACAAAAACCTCCACATTTTCACCCGACTGATTTTTCAAAAAAGTCAATTTTAATGATGCTTCTCTCCCAGCCTTTTCATAAACCGCTTGTTGGAGTTCTTCAATCAAATATTTAAACGCATCGGTGTTTTTTGGATAAAAACTTTTACCGTTAAAATCTACTTGCCAAAAATCTTGATGCGGCTCCAATGATTTAATAAATAGCTCATTAGCTGATTTCAAACTACCAAAAACTACATCTGACCAAACTTTTGGCAGTGTATCTTTCCAAGTAAAGTCATCGTCTACACTAAAACCTTCATCAAAAAGTTCCTCTTCAGTTAATTCTTCACGATCAAGGTAAGTTATCTCAAAATTTAAGGTTAAATCTTGTTCAAAACTTCCATTTATCTCAATAGCGTGAGCAAAAGGTGCTGGAATGTTTTCAGCCGTTTGATATTTGAGGGAGAACGTAGGCATTTATCGTTTTAATTTTATCAATTTTTCCAGTTGGAGTTTCTATCATTTTATCCACAAAAAACACTTCCTTCGGAACTTCAAATTTAGGTAAAATTTCTTTGAAACCTTGTAGAATATCAATCTTAGTGGCATCTTCTATGCTCGGAAAAGCTGGGTTCGTCTCTTTTTCAAGTACAAAAATCATTCTTTCACCCAACTTTTCATCTGGTAAACTAAACACAAAATAGCGACCCTTAAGTTTTTGTTCATCAGTTTTTAGTTTTTGCAAAACCGATTCTGCAGCTTTCTCAACTTTTTCAAGCTGTATTTTTACACCGCCACTATTGATTACATTGTCTATTCTTCCATGTAAAACAAAACTACTACCATTGATAATTTCGGCCACATCATTTGTTGTAATCCACTGATTATCGGTAGTTTTAGACTTTATCATCAAACAACTTTCATCATTGAGTTTAATGTCAACACCTTCAAGAGTATTAAAAAAATCTTCTTTTTCTGAGCCATTAATTCGTTTGATAGCAATATGCGTAAGAGTTTCGCTCATGCCATAAGTGACATAGACAGGACGATAAATTTTCTGCACTTTTTCAAGAATGGCATCATTGACTGCAGCCCCACCAATGATAATTGCTTTAGCAGAATTAAGGATTTCAGAAAAAATAGGTGTACTTTCTAAAAGTGTCTGAATTTGTAATGGCACAAAAGCAAAGAAATTCTGCCCACGATTAGCTTTCAGGATATATAAATGCTTTTCAATATCTTCAAAAGGATTGGATTTTGGCTCAACAATCAACAAATCCATACCAATTTTAAAGGCACGAACTAGCATCATCATTCCAGCAATATATTCAATATTTAAACAACAAAATACCGTATCGCCCTCTTTTAGATTAAAAGCTTTGGCAGTCATTTTTACTGATGCCAACATTTGCTTGCGATGAAGTATAATTTTCTTTGGCTTGCCAGTTGAACCCGAAGTTTGAATTTCGAAGGATTCTTGACCTGATTCCCACGCTTTTTTGAAATCAAAAACTTTTTTGTAGTATGGATTATCTGGTTGCGTATTAATACGCGAGCCGTCTTTTTCTAAAAAAATCATATTCTAAAATAAAAATCCCTTCTCAATTTGACAATTTGAGAAGGGTTAAATAAATATTTTTCACTGCAAAATTAAGCAAAAACTCTTAAAGTATTGTTAGTTGCATCAAAAGATGTATTGAAACGTGCAAGAGCAGACGTAGCTGGTCCTTTAGTTACTGCTCCTGACGATGAAAATGTGGAATTATGATTTGGACACAAGAAATCGTTACTCGATGAACGATAATTAATGGTAGTTAACTCATGCGTGCATCTCGAATCAACTGCTATCCAGCTCCCATTTGTATCGTTTACACGGGCAATAATTACATTTTGTGCTTTTACGACTACAAAATTTCCTTTTGTTTTTAATCCAGAATACGTAGCATCATTGATATTGATTGTAAAATCAAGTTTTCCTGTACTTGTGGTTGGATTGGGGTCTGGAATTTCACCTCCATCACTACAAGACTGCAGGCAATTCATGAGCATAATTGCCCCAAAACTTAGCCCAACTTGACGCATAAATTCTTTGCGATCAATTGTATTTATTTCCATTTTTTCGATTGTAATATTGTTTGTGTTTATTTCTTGCATCTCTTTTATTTTATTCTTTAACGCTTGGGGTTTATAAATGTTTTCAAAAATATCGAAATAATTAAACAAATACAAACTTTTACTTGTTGATATTTTAAAGACTATATTTCCAAAAAACAATCTAAAAAAGGATAATAAATATACTTATTATTCTTTTTATAGTTTTTTTATCCATTATATTTGCAATAAATAGATTATTTATCAATTTCGATTCATTAATATTGGTATTTTTTGTTATTAAAATCAAGATTATGGATTCATTAAAAAAATAAAATTACGCTTAAAAATGGAACACAATCCAATAAATAAAATAAAGGTAGCCGAAAACCCAGGTTTGATGGAATACGCACACACTTCGGGTGGTGCAGTTATTCGCCCAGAAGATATGGGAAAGGTAAAGGGAAAGGCTCAATTGGCGATGCGTCAACAAACACATGAGCAGATTAATAAGATTTATCGCCAAATGGAGTTACTTGCTCAACAAGCCAAAGAAGTACAAAATAGGGTCGAAGTATCAGAGCGTATCTACAATGCTGCGATGGGTTTTGAACCAATCATTAGTCACATATATTATTTATACGAAAAGAAAGATGGTACTGACATTCTTTCAATGGTCGCTCCGAACGAATGGGGAAGGAAGTTTCCGTTCAATCAGTTTTTGGCAAAAGTTTTCCTTTTGGCTGACCATACTTGGAAAGTTGAGTTTTTTGAAGAAAACGACCGAATTGATACGATTGATTTGGATTAAGAGAATTATAAATTCGCTCCACAAAAAATGGCGAGCTGAAATTCAGCTCGCCATATCTATTAGCAATAAGTATAATCAAATGATTATTATCCACGCAATGCACGAGGAATTGAAATAAAGGCCACTGGATTACTCGCAGATTCCAAAATTATTACTCCGTCAATTGCTTCGATAGCACTCACTTTCACTGATTTACCTAAATCCAAATCTTTGATATCAACATTGATATAATCAGGAATATTTTTGGCTGGTCCTTGAACGCGTATTTTCTGCATTTTCTGAACTAATTTCCCCCCTTTCTTTTGACCTTCCGATGGGCCATGTAATTTTACTGGTACTGCAACTTTTATAACTTTCTCAGGCGTGATTTCTAAGAAATCGGCGTGAATAATGCTATCAGTAGTTGGGTGGTACTGTGAATCTTGCAAAATTCCTGTATAAACTGTTCCTTCGATATTGATTTTTACTTCATAAACATCTGGAGTAAACAACAAAGGACGGAATAGATACTGTGGAACATAGAAAGAAATTTGACTACTGCCCCCGTATAATACACACGGAACCATCCCTTGACCACGTAATTCTTGCGATGCTGTACGACCGAGATTCGCTCTGTTATACCCTACAATCTCTGCTTTTTTCATTTTGTTTTGTCTCCTTACTCTCAAATCGGAGTTTTTTGAGTGTTTATCATACCTTGAGAGTTCAGTTAAAGGTATAATTATTAGGCATTAAAGTCCTAAAATTTGTTGGTTATTTATAAACAATGTGCTAATAGATCCATTATCACGAATTCGTCCTATTGCTTTACCAAATAATTCGGCAACAGAAAGAACTTTAATTTTTTCGTTGACTTGTCGAAGCGGAATCGAATCTGTCACTACTAATTCTGTCAAGACCGAATTTGAAATATTTTCGTTGGCTTTTCCTGATAAAACTGGGTGTGTACAAAACGCTCTTATAGATTTTGCACCTTTTGCCAAAATCAATTCGGCGGCTTTACAAATCGTACCTCCTGTATCAATCAAATCATCGACCAATATTACATCGGAACCTTCAACATCACCAATTAACTGCATTGAAGCAATTTCGTTAGCTTTTTTACGATGTTTGTCACAAATAACAATATCTGCATCGAAATAAGAGGCAAATTTACGGCAACGCGAAACGCCACCAACGTCAGGAGATGCAAATTTGATATTCGTTAAGTTTTGAGCTTTGAGGTAAGGTACAAAAACTGAAATACCTTCAAGATGGTCAACTGGAATATCAAAAAAACCTTGAATCTGACCAGCATGCAAATCCATTGTCATTACTCTGTCTGCACCTGCAGCTGTGAGCATATTTGCAATCAATTTTGCAGCAATACCAACTCTCGGTTTATCTTTGCGGTCTTGTCTAGCATAACCGAAATAAGGTACAACCGCACAAACATAATGAGCTGAAGCTCTTCGAGCAGCATCAATAAGCATTAAAAGCTCCATGATATTATCGCTCGGTGGAAAAGTAGATTGAACAATGAATACATCACAGCCACGAACGGACTCATCAAAACTCACTGAAATCTCACTATCAGCAAAACGGTTGATGCTCACACCTCCCAAATCTTTACCATAATAATCTGCAACTCGGCTGGCCAAATATTTGGATGACGTACCTGAAAAGATCTTAACTTCTGCCATGTTATTGCTTATGTCTCGAAAACAAAGTGCAAAGGTAGGACTTTTGCTCAAAAATTCACCTATGAGACTGATTATTTTCTAAAATTTTACATAAATTTGCAATACCCATGGATTAAACCGTTGAGAGCAATAACAAACAAAAGATTTAAATTGATGCAGTTGTCGCTAGTGGACGAAGTTCCGGAGTTAAATAAAGTTTTCTTTTTGGATGTTTTTGCTAAATCTTTTTTCGATTCTGGCAGAAAACGTATGCGGTTGAATACCATTAATGGCCAAAGCGTACCCCGAGACTTGAATGTAAGTTGCCCATCAAAATTAGTAGCTCATTATCCAGAAGGGACAATTTTCAAATTAGATGCCCGCCTAATTCGACGTGGAGATGGTAGTAGTCCTTATTTTGTTGCTGTAAATCGTAGCAACTTACAAAGAGCCTTAGAATTTTTTGACTTTAATTTAAAAGTACAAAACGGTTTAGATTACGAATTTCCGAAAAAGAAAGATAATAAGGAAAAAGTTTAAAATATCAAAGATGCATTTTATCATTTTAAATTAAAAACGATTGAAACTCAATCAATCAAATAAGCTATTCCTTAAAAACCAATGTCATCAACTTTTGGCTGCGGGGTTGGTGGTTATTTTCTTGATAAATTCGATTGGGTGTTTTATCTATTTTGAAATAAAAAGAAAAAGTATTCGGCACGAAATCAAACACGGTATTTTACATAAACTCCCTGATAGTCAACTTGTTAGCATCATTAATGATGAGTGTAATGACAAGGATGAATTTGAATTAAACGGAGTCATGTACGATGTCATGCGAAAAGAAGTGCATAACGGTCAGGTGATTCTATGGTGTTTCAAGGATAAAAAAGAAACAGAATTAAATCGTTCTATCGAATCATTAGTTAAAAAAGATAAAGCCAATAACCCAATCAAAAAAACGCAAAAAATACTCATCAATTTCCTAAAAACGCCTCTTAATATTCTTGAAAAGCCACTCTTTATTTTTCCATTAAAAATAAATCCACCTACAAAATTCTTTTTTACTTTATTACTTTCGACAATTTTACTGTCGGTATCTTCTCCTCCTCCTGATTTAGTTTAGCAAATAAAACCTAAATAAAGAACACTTCAGTATTCATCGAAGTGAATATTTTGCCTATTCACAAATTTGTGTAATGGTAATCTGTTTTAAAAAAATAAAATAATTATGAATTACATATATTTATTAATGCTTTTACCTTCCGGGGTATTTGCCCAAATCGACTCGACCGAAAAAAATATTTCGCTCAGTGAAGTAGTCGTTTCTGGGAGTAAATTTGAAGCACAAAGAGGCACCGTTCCAAATCAGATAAGTTTGATTTCAAAAAATCAACTAGCTTTTCAAAATACACCAAATACAGGCGATTTATTAATCAATTCAGGCAATGTTTTTGTGCAAAAAAGTCAAGGTGGCGGCGGAAGCCCCGTTTTGAGAGGTTTTGAATCAAGTAGAGTTTTGGTAGTGGTTGATGGTATTAGAATGAATAATGCCATTTATCGTGCTGGACACCTACAAAATGTATTGAGGATTGACCAAAGCATGCTTGAAAGAGCAGAGATTTTATTTGGCCCAAGTTCGGTAATTTATGGCAGCGATGCACTTGGCGGTGTGATGAGTTTCATAAGTAAAAACCCAACACTTGATAAAATTTCAGCATCGGCTTATACTCGTTATTCATCGGCTTGGAACGAAAAGACTGCTCATGCAGACGTAAATTTAGGTGGAAAGAAGTTCGGCTCATTAACAAGTTTTACCTACTCAGACTTTGGAGATTTAATACAAGGCGATAAACGCACCAATAAATTTCCTGAATTTGGTGAAAGATTATTTTATGCTGAACGAATTGACGGCAAAGACACGAAAGTGACTAACGCTGATTATAACAAGCAAATTGGAAGTGCTTACTCACAATTTGATATTTTGCAAAAATTCATATATCAGCAGTCTGTTAAAGTAAAGCACATTGTAAATTTACAATATTCAAATACATCAGACGTGCCGAGATATGACCGACTAACCGAAGTTTCTGGAACAAATCCAAGATTCTCGGAATGGTATTATGGCCCTGAAAAAAGATTTTTGGCAGCTTATCATTTAGAACTTTCCGATGCTAAGATTTATGATAAATCTATGATTACGGCAGCTTTTCAAGACATTGAAGAAAGTAGAATTTCTCGAAACTTTAATAATGTGAACAAGAAAAGCCAATTTGAAAATGTAAAAGTTCTTACATTAAATGCTGATTTTCAGAAAATCATCAAACCAAACACTATTCAATATGGAGCAGAGTTTACATTTAATGATGTAAAGTCAACTGCAACCAATCTCAACATTAACACTAGTGTATTTACTCCTTCAAATACACGCTACCCAGATGGAAAAAATACTATGCAATCGTTGGCAGTTTACTTTACGGACAAACTTAATATTTCCCAGAAACTGTATATCAATGGTGGCTTGCGATACAGTGCTATTAATTTGAATGCTAAATTTATTGACAAAACTTTTTTTCCTTTTCCTTACAGCGAGGCTAAGCAAAGTCATAATGCTTTATCAGGAAATTTGGGTATTGTGGCAAGACCTGTCAATAAAAGTAAGATAAGTGCTTTGTTCTCAAGTGGTTTCAGAAGTCCAAATATTGATGATATGACTAAAGTTTTTGATTCAAAAGCCGGTACTTTGGTTGTTCCAAACCCAGATATAAAGCCCGAATATACCTACAATTACGAGGCTTCAATTAATCAACAAATCGGAGAAGTGCTGACGATTGAGGCAACATATTTTTATACACAATTCAAAAATGCAATTATTACGGCCCCCTTTACATTAAATGGACAAAGTTTAGTAGATTATTTGGGTGTGAAAAGTAAGGTCGTAGCAAGTCAGAATGTGCGTGAAGCTCAAATAAATGGATGGAATATTGCACTTTATGCTAAACTTACGCCAGATTTGATTTTTTCAAGCACTTTGAATAATACAAAAGGCAAAATCAAGGATGATAAAAATACGCCACTCGACCATATTCCACCAATGTTTGGACGGACAGCTCTAAAATTCAGTAAAAAGAAACTTCAACTCGAAGCATTTAGCTTATATAGCGGTTGGAAAAAAATTTCTGATTATAACCTCGATGGTGAAGATAATCAACAATACGCAACTCCTGAAGGAATGCCTTCATGGTGGACTTTAAATTTGAGAAGTGCGTTTCAGATTAATAAACATCTACAAATTATGGCAGCTTGCGAGAACATTCTTGATAAGAATTACAGAAATTTCGCTTCAGGTATTAGTAATGCCGGGCGTAATTTTATTGTTACTTTGAGGGGTAATTTATAAATTTGAAAACGATGCAAAAAAGGGATTCCACCCTATTTTGCTTAAATTTTATAAAAAAACTCAAGACTTTAACGAACAAGTAAAGATAAAAGTAAAACTTAATAAATTACCAATAAAAGATTGGTTTTTAAGAATAACCACGCTGATGATTTAGCTGACAAAAAAGTCAAATTGCCCTCAGCGAGTGCTGTTTCGATGAGCAATAAAATTTCAATAGTTCGTGAACACCGTAAAACTCCCGCTCCCATAAAGGTAAGATTTTCACAACCGAATTTTTGTAAAGAACAAACAAGACACTTAACCCTCAATAAGAAATATTAGAAATAAAAATCATCCCTTGAGGACGGTAAACTCTACCATTAAGGATTTTGCCAAATTACCTCTATAACTTCTTTTTGAGTCATTATTGTTGTTTGCTTTATTGATGAGTTGCGTTTAATAGAAACGAAATTATTCTTAACTTTAACGGATTCCTGAGTAACTACGTGAGTGGCATTCTTTTTATGAAAAACCACCGCAATATCACCTTCTGCCATCGGAATCTCGATTTGCTTTTCGTTTTCTGCAACTTCAACTATTCGAGATTGAATTTCAGGCAAAGACTTTTTTACTGCTAAATTCAAAGCTCTTTTGGCATTTGGAATGCCGAAACCAATAAAATTATTACCATAAGGGTATAAATTAGCCGATTTTTCAAGAATCGAACGAATTTCTTTGTTGGTCAATGTGGGATTTGCTTGCATAACACAAGCTACAAAACCCGTAAGCACGGGGGCGGCCAGGGATGTACCAAAAAGCGAAAAACACGAAACATTAGGCTTCATATAAGTTAAAAACTCTGGACCGATACTGCTGTATCCCATTTTCATACCCAGCTCATTAGTTGCTCCAACAGCAATTACGCCATCAACATCGGCTGGCGTCGAGACGATTCGCCAAGAGCTTTCATCACCTTCATTTCCTGCAGAAACAACCAAAACTATACCTTTCTCATCCACAGCCATTTTTGCTGCACGAGCAATAACACTCGTTTTGCCATCCATTTGTTCGGGAGTATAACTCTCTTTCGGATTTGAAAAACCCTTTGCATAGCCTAAAGAAGTATTAATTAGCCTTACGCCCAAACTATCCATCCATTCCATTGCAGCCAGCCAATTGTCTTCTTCGCCTCTAAATTCTTTATTTCCACTGTCGGTTCGGGCTAAATAAAAATTGGCATTAGTTGCAAGTCCGATTTGAATGTTTTCTTTAAAATCCCTTCCAGTTATGGCATTTAAAACTTCTGTTCCGTGAAAATCTGAGGCAGATTCTCGCTCACCGAAATAGTCTTTTTTCTTTGGATTTACATAATCTTTCACACCCAAAATCTGCTTTCTATCAAACAAGTGTTTTAGGGTTTGATTATCATTTGCACCGTAAAATCCTGCATCAATTACACCAATATTAATACCGTTTCCGTTTAGACCAGCTTCCAAAAAATGCTCAATTCCAATTTGTTTCATCACAAAATCTACACGTAAATTGTCGTCGCTTTTTTTATCAATTTTTGTCAAAATAGTTTGAGCATCAATCGGTATAATTTCCTTTACAAAACCGAGCTTTTTAACTTCATTAAATTGTGATTCCGAAAGATTTGCAGAAACGGCATTCAACCATTTTGACTTTATAAGTAACTGGACATCAATACTTTGCAAACTTTTAACATAAATATCTGAAACTGGCAAATCAGAAAATTGATTTTCTTGCAAGGCCAAAACCCTCCTATTTTCAATACATTTCTCCGAAATAACAGATTTAGCGTGAACATCTTTATCAGTAAAAATAATCCAATATTTAGCCTTTTGGGCTTCAGCTTGAAAAATAATTGAACAAAATAAAATAAAAACTGAGAAAAACTGGCTGAATCGAAACATTCGTTTGTGATAATTTATAATTTAGCAAATATTCTAAAATTTCTACTTAAAAAACGAAAATGCGTTACGAAAAAATTGATTCGAAACTATTTATTTCAAATCGGGAAAGACTAATAAGCCTTCTCAAGCCTAATTCGATAGTAATTGTTCAATCCAACGACGTATTACCGACAAACGCTGACGGCACTTTAGGTTTTCGTCAAAATAACGACATTTTTTACTTAACTGGTATCGATCAAGAAGAAACAATTTTGGTACTTTTCCCAGATTTCCCTGACGAAAAATTTAGAGTGATTTTATTTGTGCGCGAAACAAGCGAACATTTAAAAGTTTGGGAAGGAGAAAAACTTTCTAAAAAACAAGCAACCGAAATTTCTGGAATTGAAAAAGTAGTTTGGACGAGCAATTTTGATACAATCCTACTAAAACTTATCTTTCTCGCAGACCAAATTTACTTAAATCTGAACGAACACGATGGCGGAGAATGGGCATTTGAAAGTCGAGAACGTAGGTTTATTTCAGAATTTAAACATAAATTTCCGCTTCATAAAATCGAGCGTCTCGCACCTCTTATGCACCAACTACGAGTAATAAAACAGCCGATTGAGATAGAGTTGATAAAAAAAGCTATCGAAATTACTGAAAAAGGCTTTGTAAGAATGGCAAAATATTTAAAGCCAAACGTTTTAGAATTTGAATTAGAAGCTGAACTAACGCACGAGTTGTTGAAGAATCGTTCTCGTGGACACGCCTTTGCTCCTATTTTGGCTTCAGGCGAAAGTGCTTGCGTGCTGCATTATGTCACAAATAACAATCAATGCCAAGCTGGCGAAATGATTTTAATGGATTTTGGTGCAGAATATGCAAATTATAATGCCGATATTACTCGTTGTTTGCCTGTGAATGGAAAATTTAGTGAGCGACAAAAGGAAGTTTATGAAGCAGTTTTGAATGTAATGAAAACCACCAAAAAAATGCTCGTCATAGGCAATACAATGGAAAATCTACGCAAAGAAGTGGGCAAAGTAATAGAATTTGAGCTAATAAAATTGAGCTTATTGAAACAAGATGAAGTTGACAATCAAAATGAAGATGCTCCGCTTTACAAAAAGTATTTTCCGCACGGCATTTCACATCATTTAGGACTTGATGTGCACGATGTGGGTAATCGGTATGAAGTTTTCAAGGCAGGAATGGTTTTTACTTGCGAACCTGGTATTTATATTCCCGAAGAAAAACTCGGCATTCGACTTGAAAATGATATTTTGATTACAGAAACTGGCAATATAGACTTGATGGCTGACATTCCTATTGAAGTTGAAGAGATTGAGGCATTGATGCAATAAGGGTTCATGATATATTTTGCAAACTCCGACAATTTCCGTTTATCTAACGTAAAATATCTAAAACTATGCTTTTTTTATTTAATCATAAATAAAATGCATTCTTAACACCTAAATATCAATTAATTACGATTTATATTCCCGTCGATTCAAAATCGTTTGAATTCTAATTGGCGAAATCATACCTTTGTTGAATAAACTCAAAATCAACCATTCAATGTTACTCAAAAATACATTAGTTCTTTTCTTGACATTCTTTACCATAAAAAATGTGTGTGCACAAAATGCTGATGAAACGGTCTTTTTGCAGAAAATGAAATTAGCTAAAGAGGAGAAAAAGGCTAAAACAGCCATAATAATTGCAAAAAGCTTTATTGGAAAACCCTACAAAGCAGGCACATTGGAAGCTAACTCGAAAGAACAATTAGTATGTAATTTAAGGGATTTTGATTGCTCAACATTTGTTGAAAACGTAATTGCCATGAGCCTAATCAGTCATTCAAGTTCACAAACTTTTGAAGGATATAAAAAACAACTTACCGAACTACGTTATAGAAACAGCACAGTGCAGGGATATGCCTCAAGGTTACATTACTTTAAAGAATGGATCATTCAAGCCGAGCGGAATAATATTTTGCAAGATATTACGAGCAAAATTGGAGGAATGAAGCAGAAAAAAAACTTAAACTTTATGACTTCCAACCGAGAGTTATATCCAAACTTAAAAGATGAGACCACTTATTTAGCAATAAAAGAGCATCAAAAACAAATTAATGAAGTTGATTTTTATTATATCCCCAAATGGAAAATTGAAAAAATTGAAAACCAGGTTCAAGATGGAGATATAATAGCAATTACATCCAATGTGGATGGATTAGATTTTAATCATGAAGGCTTTGCGATTCGAAAAAATGGCAGAGTTTATTTACTTCATGCTTCTTATGAACAAAAAAAAGTAATCATTTCAACTGAACTTTTGGTAGATTATCTAAACAGAATCAACAAACATTCAGGTATATCGGTTTTAAGATTATTGTAAATTTATCAATTTTCCATCTTTCATTACCAGTTTTACTTTTCTAATATCCGAGATTTGCTTTGTTGGATTTCCCTCAACCACCAAAATATCAGCAAAAAGACCATTTTTAATACGGCCTACCTCTTTATTGACATGAAAAGCATCGGCATTTACACTTGTTGCGGATTTTAACGCCTCAGTAGGATTCATTCCATAGTCAACCATCATTTCGAGTTCTCGGGCGTTATCACCATGAGCAAAAACGCCTACATCACCACCAAAACAAATCTTTACCCCCGCATCCATGGCTTGCTTAAATGAAACACGTTTTTTCTTAATTCTTTCAGGTTCTTCTTCTACTCCCTTTTTCCAACCTCTATACTGACTAATTGCATCGCCTGCCGCCAATGTTGCACATAAATAAACATTCTTTTCGGCCATCAATTTCCATATTTCGGCTGTGCCATTATCACCATGTTCTATTGTTTCTACACCTCCTAAAATTGCACGACGCATCCCTTCAACTGTTGAAGCATGAGCAACCGTTGGTCGGCCAGCACTTTGAGCAGTTGCGACAATAAGTTTTATTTCGTCCAGCATAAATGTCGGAGCAGCTTCCCCACGTAATCCCCAGCGATAATCAGCATATATTTTAATCAAATCGGCTCCACGACCAATCTGATTTCGAGTTTTTTTTATCAAATCATCATGTCCATCAGCCTCTTCTGCACCTTGTGGTACTTTTATATCTGGTGAAAAATTTTTTGGAGCATAACTACCCGTTGCAATCAATGCTTTGGTCGCAATCAATAACCTTGGCCCAAGAATCACTCCATCATCAATGGCTTTTTTTAAACCGACATCATCAAACTCTGCTCCTTCGGTGCCTAAATCACGGGCAGTTGTAAAACCAGCTTTAAGTGTTTTCTCGGCATGAATCACAGCTCTTGCAGTCCGGTACGAACGAGCTTCTTTCAGCACTTGGTCGTCCCACGGTACTTCGTTATAAGGATGCAAAAAAAGATGAGTATGCCCTTCGATAAGGCCTGGTAATAACGTAGAATTAATTAAATCTACAATTTTAATGTCTTTTGGCAAATTCTTCTCGATATTCGCTTGACTATCAAATAGCTCAATTTTGTCACCTTTAATAATGAGCCCATATTTTTCAAATATTTTTTCGCCATCAAAAACTCTTTCAGGACGAAGATAAATCAGATTTTGAGCAGAAACTTTATCAAAAACAATAAGAAATAATAATAAAAGTATTATTCTGAAATACATTTTTTAGAAGATTGAAAGTTATAATAAACAATTTTGATGACCGATTTTTATTTTTTATGATACATATTTAGTCCAATAAAACCGATTGATACAAATAAGAGAGCCATAACAAGATTTGAAGTAGATTTATCTTGTAAATAAAGTTTCATTAAGATAAGAAAGAAACCGCAGAAAATTGCGACATAGCTAGCATAATAAGAAAGTCTATCTTTATTCATTTTTTATGGGTTTTTAAATTTTGATTTAAATATAATCAAATTTAATTTTCTTTGTATTAGAATCTCAAAATCAAATTCAAAAGCGTATTTAAATATAAAAACATGATTATTGGAATTGGAGGTGTGAGCCGTTCTGGAAAAAGTACCCTCGCTAATTTATTGGTGACATATTTAAGGAAAAATGGAAAGAAAGCAATCATTTTTCATCAAGATGATTTTGTTTTTCCTGAAACTAAAATTCCGAAAATCAAAAATAAAACTGATTGGGAATCACCACAATCTATCGATTTTGAACAATATCGTGAAGTTATCGAACTTTTCAAAACCCGATTCGATATAGTAATTGCCGAAGGTTTATTTGCTTTTTATGACGATAATATTTATCAACTTTACGATAAAAAATTTCAAGTAAAAATATCAAAACGTACATTCTTGATTCGTAGAGCAATGGATATCCGTTGGGGATATGAACCAACATGGTTTATCGATCATGTTTGGCAATCTTTTTTGAAATATGGAAAACCAAGTAAAGATTCAAAAGGAATTGTGAATATCAGCGGTGAAGATGAATTTGATATGAAAAAAGTTATAAAGAGCCTTAATTTAGGTATCTTCCAAAATTCTTGATTGCTCGGGCGAACCCGTCTTAATTTTCAATTCTTAATTCATTGCCGTATATTTGTGTTTTAAATAAAAAACAGCTTCATGACAATCATTGATGGTAAAATTATTTCTGCTCAAGTCAAGCAAGAACTTAAAATAGAAGTAGAGAAACAAAAAGCCAATGGTGGCAAAATCCCACATTTGGCTGCAATATTGATTGGCGACAATGGTGCAAGTGAAACCTACGTAGCAAGTAAAATTAGGTCATGCGAGGAAATCGGCTTTAAATCAACACTTATTCGTCGAGATTCAAGTACTAACGAAGACGAAGTTCTCGAAATAATTCAGCAACTCAATAACGACGACGACGTTGATGGTTTTATAATTCAGCTTCCGCTTCCCGCCCACATAAACGTAGATAAATTAATAGAGGCCATCGAGCCACGCAAAGATGTTGATGGTTTTCATCCAATAAATATTGGTCGTATGGCCAAAGGTTTACCTGCCTATATTTCGGCAACGCCATTCGGAGTATTGGAATTAATAAAACGCTATAATATAGAAACTATTGGAAAACACTGTGTTGTAGTCGGAAGAAGCCAAATTGTAGGTTTGCCAATGAGTATCTTGATGCAACGAAATACTTACCCAGGAAACTGTACGGTATCTTTGGTACATAGCAAAACACAAAATATTGCTGAAATAACCAAACAAGCCGATATTTTAGTGGCGGCACTTGGCAAGCCAGAATTTATTACCGCAGATATGGTAAAAGAAGGTGCCGTAGTAATTGATGTTGGAATAACAAGAGTAGTTGATACTACAAAGAAAAGTGGCTTTGCACTAAAAGGAGATGTGAAATTTGATGAGGTAGCTCCGAAGTGTAGCTTTATAACACCAGTACCAGGGGGTGTTGGACTTATGACAGTGGCGGCCTTAATGTACAATACATTGCTTTCGGCTAGAAGAGAAATTTATAAATAAAAATAAATCTTGGGTGGTTTGATAAACTCATACCACCCTACTGTAAAACCATTAATTGTGGTTTATTTTAAATTGATGTGTGATTGCCTTACCTTGAGGCAAAATTAACTCTATAAAATAGACTCCGTCATTTAATTTATCAATATCAAACTCGTTATTAGCATTATCTTCGAGGTCATGCATTTCAAGAATTCTACCTTGTGAATCCTTCAAAAATATTTTCGTTCTCATTTCAATCATCTTTTTATTTGGTTTAGGAACAGTAAAAAAATTACCAAATTTATTGCAAATATGTTTGTTTGATTGAAATATGTTGAATTGGTTTAATTAAAATTTTAAATTTTAATTTGCTGCATCTTAAACCAATTTTACCATCTCTTTATTATTGAAATATAGCTTCCGTAGTTATCCTTTATCAAATCTCCGTGATCAACCGAAATATTCAGGTTCAAATCTGCTTTTAATTTACGGAGTGGTACTACGGTATTAACTGAATAAGAAATTTGATCAACTGGCTGAATTACTCTTCCTAATAAACTTGTATTTCCAAAATTTCTACTGAAAGAAAGTTTATTTGAGAAATTTATTGTACCGATTTGATTCAACAAGGCCCCATAAAAAGCCCAAATTCTATTATTATTAACAAAAACATTGCCATTAAAAAGTTGATTTTCATTTCTTAAATTTTGTTCTGGAGTAAGAAAAGGAGTGCCTATTGTTCGTTGATTATAAGACCAACCATCAAAATATTGTTGATGATTAAATAGAAAGCTCTCTTCATTTGGGTGTCGGTCAGGCATATTTAGTAGCCGTCCTATCCCAGCTACATATCTACCTTGATTTTTAGTAAACAAATATTCAAACACAATTCTTTTAAAGGAAGATTTTGGGTTTGGCGTAAAACTCAAACCATAAATTCCATCATCAGTATTTGTTAGTCCAAATAACTGACCATCTTCAAACAAAAACTGTCGGTAAAGTAATAGCTTACCCTGTTTAAACTTAAATTCGGCTGCAGCGTCAACTGTACCAAGTTGATTCCCAAAATGATTAGTTGTTTCAAAAGCATTATAGGTCAGGTATTTAGGCGATTGTTTCCAGAGTCCTTTAAATGGTAAAACCACATTTCCATAAACATACCAATCGTCTGGAAACTTACCATTTAAAAGTCGGTCATCTCCAATTGGAAGAATATTCTTCGGTGTTCCACCCCAAGTAACATTATGCACAAATCCACCATAAAAATTTAGCATCGAAACAGATTTTCCTAATCTAAAGAACAACGATTTTTGATGCAAATAATGACCTTTAGTAAAAGTCTGATTTCCATACCACCCATGAGAGAAAGTTCCTTTAACACTTAACCATTTAAAAAACAACTTTGTATAATTTGGCATTCCAATCTGCACTTTTGGAATGGGCATTGCATTTCCCGACCATGAAGCAGACCCCGATGAAAATAATGTATCTACGATTCCGAAAATTTCTTTTCTTCGACCAACGTAAATATCAACTTTACCAAGTTTAGTACAAAGAAAACCTTCAGGGAGTAATAATTGAGGATTTTTGCCAAGAATCGTAACCGCTTCGAAGCCATAATCAAATTTAAAGAATCGATTAAGTGTGTCTTTTTGAGTTTTGATACTTTGGCGGCAAAGAAAGGCGGGCAAATCGCTAGGAATACTTCCAAACTGATTGGCATTTTGCCAAAATGGTAATTTATTGGTCATAGAAAAATAACTTCCTATTTCAAATCTATAATCAAACTTTTTTGGTGGATTTTGTTGAGCATTACATGCCGCAAAGAACCCTAGCCAAAATGTAAATATTTTTTTCATATTTGCTCAATTTTATACAAAAAAAAGAACAAAAATGATGCCGATGATAAAGTTTTGTAAATGAATGTCACCTTCGGTAAAAGAAAAGCCTAATTTGATAATTATAAAAGTTTTACTAATTAGAAATCCACTGCATAACAAGCCCAGTAACATACCCACAATATGTGCCAACGGCATTGCCAAGGATGGCCAGTAAAACACCAATCGGAGCGAGTGAAGGATTAAAAGCCGCTGCTACAACCGACGCAGAAGCAACACCTCCAACATTGGCCTGTGAACCAACGGCTGTAAAAAAGAAAGGAGCTTTTACTAAATATGACGCTGCAATCGTAAAGACTGCGTGTATCAGAATCCAAATTAGGCCAATCAAAAATAACATCGGATTTTTGAAAGCTTCAAAAATATGCAGTTGCATTCCTATTGTAGAGATGAGAAAGTATAAAAACAAAGTTCCAATTTTTGAAGCACCGAATTCTTCAAGGTTTCTTGCTTTGGTATTTGAAAGTAAAAATCCTGATAATGAGGCAATTGTAACAATCCAAAATGATTTTGAAGCTAAACTATATGCTTTTAAATTTGGAAAATTTGCTTCGATGAAAGGAGCAATGTTATCAGCAATAAAATGTGCAAAGCCTGTTACTCCAAACCCAACCGCCAAAACCAAAAATAATTCTTGAAAAGTAGGATTTTTTTGTTTGGCACTTTCAATTTCCACCCTTTCTTGTATTTCTTTAATGATACTCGAATCAGCTTTCATTTTCTTATCAATAATTGCCGCTTTTCCAACAAAATATAACAGAATTCCCAACCATAGCTCAGCAAAAAGCACATCAATTACGCTCGTTTGGGCAAATACAGCTGGTGACGGTTGAAATATTTCTTTTAGTGCCAATTGATTTGCATTTCCTCCAGTCCAACTTCCTGCAATTGTTGCCAATCCACGCCATATTTCTTCACCATCTTTTCCCAAGAAATTTGGATCAAGCATTTTTCCAATCCAAATAGCTACTGTGCCGCCTACCATAACCCCAACTGCACCTGCAAAAAACACAAATAAAGCTTTAGCACCAAGCTGCTTAATAGCCTTTATATCAATACTTAACGTAAAAAAAACCAAGCATGTAGGCAAGAAAAAACGAGAGGCTGTTTCATCAAGTTGTGAATCAGAAGCCGAAATTATATTAAACGAACTTAATAAACCTGGAATAAAAAAACAAAGGAGAATAGATGGAACAATTTTATAAAACTTTTCAAACGACTTGACCGTAGTTGAATAAAATATCAAAGCCAAAGTTGCCATCAAAATGCCAAGTACTATAGCATCGTTTGTAAAAAAAGCTTTTTCTTGAATCATCGTTTTAGTTTATTAAAATAGGAAATACAAAGTAAATGATTCTTGATTGGAAATAAAACAATCGAGTTTTTTAAACATAAAAAAACACGCAAACCTCAATTTGGGATTGCGTGTCGCAATTACACTTCATCAACAAACTAAAAACTAAAAAATATTTTTTCTAAACAAAAATACTCAAAAAAAAGGTGTGAAAGAAAATTATAAAATAAAAAATTCTTTCACACTTTTAATTTGTTTGCTGTAAGAGGGGGAGTCGAACCGCCCACGGTGTAGTTAGCCACAGTACAAGTTTGGTGGTCCATCCCAGTCGACTAAGAAAGTCCGGCATTATGCTGCGTTTGTCCTATATTCACCACCCCCGAGACAGGAGGGCATGGCTGCCAATTTCATCACCTTACAATATAAATCGAAACCTAAGAGAAGCTATGCTGTATCTTATTTT
>CAMAQF010000026.1 GCA_945860265.1 Emticicia agri
CTCTTTCGATTTTCTGAATCAGTTTGTAACTCAACATTAATTACTTTAAATGGGTTTACTAAGCCTAAACCAAGCTGAAATATCTCTGTACTATTCATGAAGCAAAGATACTATTTATTATCTTTACCCACTCTATTCAACATAGACCCTTATTTAGTATCCCAATTGAATTTCGATTTATTTAAGTTGAATGTGTTTTCCTTGGCTATTTTGATAGGAAAGACCGAACAATATACAATCTTGATATGCATCGAAAGATTAAATGTTTTTTAATTTTTATTCATTTTTGAGTTAATACTGTATCATTCGCCCGATTGATAAATTTATTTGTCAAATTTATATTTATGTTTATAACTTGAACTTTTCTGAGTTTTTTGCTTTTTTTATATTTTTTGGACATCCTAAACCTCTTATAATTATATTGTTTTCCAAAAAAATTTCTGAAAATAAATGACTTATAGTTTTGAGTCATTCCGACTTACACATAGAGTTGTTTAATGTAAAATAGGAATGGCTTTTTTTATCTATCCATTCTCCCTTGTTTCACCATTGAAACTGAATAACCTCAATACTTTTTTACTTCATCTCTAACATATTCTGCCCTACCTTTTGAGTATCAGCTATTTTGTCTAATTTTGCAACAAGTTTTCAATTAAAAAGAAACATTTTATGGCTCAATACGACGTTGTTATACTTGGGAGTGGTCCTGGCGGTTATGTAGCTGCTATTCGTGCATCACAATTAGGCTTGAAAACAGCCATCATCGAAAAAGAAAGTTTGGGCGGCATTTGCCTCAACTGGGGTTGTATTCCAACAAAAGCGTTGTTAAAATCGGCTCAAGTATTTGAGTATATCAAGCACGCAAAAGATTATGGTATCGAAGTTGGCGAATCTCATGCGAACTTTGGTGCTGTTATCAAGCGTTCACGCAGCGTTGCCGATGGAATGAGCAAAGGCGTAACTTTCTTGATGAAAAAAAATAAGGTTGATGTAATCTACGGTACTGGAAAAATAAAAACTGGGAAGAAAGTAGAAGTTACTGATGCAGAAGGCAAAAAAACTGACGTAGAAGGAAAGAACATCATCATTGCAACTGGTGCAAGAGCAAGACAATTGCCCAACGTGCCAATTGATGGTGAGAAAGTAATCGAATACCGCAAAGCTATGAGCCTCGAAAAACAACCCTCTTCGATGTTGGTGATGGGTTCGGGTGCAATCGGTGTTGAGTTTGCATATATATATGCAAGCATGGGTACGAAAGTAACCATCGTAGAGTTTATGCCAAATATCGTTCCAATAGAAGACGAAGATATTTCTAAAGAATTGGCAAAAATCTATAAGAAATTAGGCATCGAAATCTACACAAGTTCAAGCGTAGAGAAAGTAGATATTTCGGGAAGTGGTTGTGTATCGACGATAAAAACACCGACGGGAGAAATCAAAATTGAAACGGATGTTGTACTTTCAGCAGCTGGTATCGTAGCAAACATCGAAAATATTGGTTTAGAAGATGTCGGTATCGCCACAGACAAAGGTAAAATTTTGGTAAACGGGTTTTCTGAAACTAATATTCCAGGATATTATGCCATCGGTGACGTAACTCCGGGACAAGCATTGGCTCACGTAGCATCGGCCGAAGCAATCATTTGTGTTGAGAAAATTGCGGGTCACCACCCACAGCCACTTGATTACAAAAATATCCCAGGTTGTACATATTGTTCACCAGAAATTGCATCGGTTGGTTATACCGAAAAGGCAGCCAAAGAAGCGGGTTACGAAATAAAAGTTGGGAAGTTTCCATTCTCGGCATCAGGTAAGGCAAAAGCTGGTGGTGTACCAGAAGGTTTCGTGAAGGTTATTTTCGATGCTAAATACGGCGAGTGGTTAGGTTGCCACATGATTGGCAGTAACGTAACTGAAATGATTGCTGAGGCAGTTGTAGCTCGTAAACTTGAAACAACAGGTATGGAAATCATGAAGTCGGTTCATCCACACCCGACGATGTCAGAAGCTATTATGGAAGCAGCCGCCGCTGCCTATGGTGAGGTTATTCACTTGTAATAATATTCGATGGGAATAAAAATTTAGGCTTCAGCTATTTCGGTAGTTTGATTAGATTAACTAAAACATTGATAACACTTAGAAATAAAAAACGGCTGATTGCGATGGCAATCGGCCGTTTTTTTGTCAAAATTACTTAATTTTTCAGAATTTCCATCTAACAAAAGCTTCCATTGCTTCGTATTCGGCCAGGCCTAGTTTGTTATAGAGCTGAGCGGTTCCACGGTTACGCTCTTCGGCACGTTGCCAAAACTCGCGAGCATCAGTTCCTTGGAAAACTACACCATCTTTTTGAGATTGATGCTTGAAAATACCCATACGTTTTTGAAGAACTTGATCTGGAGACATCGGCACTGCCATTTCGATTTCATGAATATCCCATTCTGCCCAAGCACCACGATACAACCAAACCCAACAATCTTTCATAAAATTTTTATGTTTTAGCTGTTCAACTGCCTCAAAAATGGCATCTAAACAAACCTTGTGGGTACCGTGTGGGTCGGCTAAATCGCCTGCTGCATACACCTGATGTGGCTTAATTAATTCTATCAAACCGGCAACTACTGAGACATCACCTGCACCGAGTGGTTTTTTCTCGATACGCCCAGTTTCGTAAAAAGGCATATCCATAAAATGTACGTTTCCTTCTGGAATTCCCACATAACGACAAGTTGCCTTTGCTTCACCTCGGCGAATTATACCTTTTACATACCGCACAGCATCAATATCAACATCACTGTCTTTTTTGTTTTTCAAGAATGCTTTTGCTTCTGCAAAGTGTTGTTGGGTCTCTTTATTTTCGATACCAAATTTTTCGTTGAAATCAACTACAAAATCAATAAAACGAATGGCTTCATCGTCGGCAACGGCGATATTTCCTGAAGTTTGATAGCCAATATGTACATCATGTCCTTGGTCAACCAAACGTTGGAAAGTTCCTCCCATCGAAATAATATCATCGTCAGGGTGTGGACTAAAAATAATCACACGTTTTCTTGCAGGCAAAGCTCTTTCCGGACGGTTGGTGTCATCAGCATTTGGTTTACCACCTGGCCAGCCCGAAATACTGTGTTGTAATTGATTAAAAACATCAATATTTATCTCATACGCTTGTCCGTGGCGAGCTAATAAATCACTCAAACCATTATCGTTATATTCTTTGTTTGTCAATTTCAAGATTGGTTTCCCAAGCGTAAGAGCCAAGTTTGTTACGGCTTTCTTGACCATCTCGCTTGTCCACATAACGTCTTCTACCACCCAAGGAGTACGCATACGAGTAAGTTCGTGAGCGGCACGTTCGTCGATGACAAACATAGCATTTGGGTGTGTCTGTAGATATGATGCTGGAATTGTCTCGGTTACACGGCCTTCGACCGCTTCAGCAATTACAGGAGCTTTTCTTTCACCCCAAGCTAATAAAACTACTCTTTTTGCACTCAAAATCTTAGAAACTCCCAATGTAATTGCTTTCTTGGGTACTTTTACTAAGCTACCACCAAAGTCAGAGGCCGCCGCAACACGAGTGGAGTGATTGAGCATCATCAAACGAGTACGTGAATTAATCAACGAACCTGGCTCGTTAAAACCAATATGACCGTTTGCACCAATACCTAATAATTGAAAATCTAAGCCCCCTACGGCATCTATTTTATGCTCATATTCTTCACTAAAATCTTTTACTTTACTTGCGGGAACTGTTCCATCTGGTATAAAATAATTTTCCTTTGGAATATCCACATGGTCGAAAAGTTGTTCTTTCATGAACCTTACATAACTTTGCAAAGAGTCGGGTTCCATCGGAAAATACTCGTCTAAATTGAATGAAACCACGTTTTTAAAGCTTAATCCTTCTTCTCGGTGCATTCTAATGAGTTCAGCATAAACTGTTTTTGGAGACGAACCAGTAGCAAGACCTAAAATACAATTTCGGTTTTGGCGTTGGCGTTCACGAATTAACTCTGCAATTTCGTGAGCAACAGCATTCGATGCTTCCTTTGAATCTTTAAAAATCTTGGTTGGGATTTTCTCGTAAGCAATAGGTTCGGTTGTAATAAGCTGTTGCTTCATTATTGTAGTAGTTTTTGGTTTTATTCGTCAAAATAAAAATATTTTACAAATGTAAAAATTATTTATTTCAGTACATCATATATAAGGCTGCAAAACATAATATTTTACCATAACTTAATTTATTAAAAAATATTTTTTTAATAAAACTCAAGTAATGAATAACTATAATTGCGAAAATAAGCAAAAAGCGTAGCAAATCAAGAAACGCCATCTAAAAAAATGGTTTTATTCTAAATTTGATACGCTTTGTATTTATGAGTGGTGAATATCTCGTTCGCCTATCTTAATTTATGCGAATACTTCTTCAAGTTGTTCTTTTTTCGGGAAGTCAGGCGTTACCAAGTTTTCTTCTGGTTTGTAGATATAAGGCATCGGGAAACCCCTTTCTTTGAAAGTCGGTTCGGCCATGTTATTATAACGTAACTGAATCGACCAACGAATATTTTTGGTAATATTTTCGCCTGAACGATGAACCAAAAATGCAGAAAAAATCAATAAATCGCCAACCTCAAAAGATGTTTGAACATAATTCTCTTCAGGTAATTCTTCTTGAATACTTCCCAAATAACCTGAAGTATCAGATTTTAGCAGTCCCTCTTTGTGGCTTGAAGGAAGGATTTGTAATGCACCTAAATCGGCACCACAATCAACCATTGGAAACCACATAACCATACTATCCAATGATCCTTGGCCTGTACGCCAATCTTGGTGAGCACCCAATTTCCAGTGACTACCGCCTTTTGATAGATATCGACTGTTGAATTGCATCGAAGGACGCACACCAATCATCGGAAATTCATAACCTAATTCTTTCAATACATTGATGATTTTAGGGTCAGTACCTAAATGGTGCAAAGATATTAGGTGTTGTGCTTGTTTTCCTGTATTTACAAAAGTCGTAAAATCAGCATCGAATAAATCAAACATTGCCTGTTCAAAAGTATCACGGTCGTTGATATCAACTTTTTTGCCCAAAACTCGCTCAATTTGTAAGGCAAAAAGATTACGAGCTTCGGTGTAAATATTATTGATTTCTTCTTTTGAAAAGAAGTTTTTGATGATAATATATCCTTCTTTGTTGAATTGTTGTTTCATAATTCCTAACGATTACTCATCTATCCCAGAAAAGGGGTTTTAATATTTAGTAAAATTAGATGCTACTGATTGAGAAAATAATGATAATTGTCAATAATTGTTTTATTTTTCTAAAACAGCGTAAGCAAAACCAGCTGCTCCAAAACCGTTACCGTTATATAACAAATATTTCTTGCCATTATGTTCATAACAGTGAGCATAATTTATCATTTGATAGTCAAAATCGTCTGGGTTTTCTGATTTATGAATACCAACTAAGTCATCTTTACGCACCCATTTGTAACCATCTACAGATTCGGCATAGCCCATTCGGTAACTTTGATTTCGGTTGGTTCGATAATCAAGAGTGTGTCGATAAGAATAATACATTTTAAAAATACCTTCTTCATAAAATACACTCGGGCGACCTACGGCATGAAGAAAATCATCGAAAGGCAGGGCAACATCACCCGTTGGAGTCCAATTGATGCCATCATTTGAAATTGCAACTCGACAATCGTAGAGAGGTTCAGGATAGCCGTGAATATACTCGCATTTTTGTCCTGAAATATGCCACATCATCCATTTTCCGTTTACAAACATGACCGAAGGTTGTGCAGCCCAAATAGGGTTATGAATCGAGCGATCCATTATTGGCCCACGGAACATTTTCATAAAATTCAAGCCACCGTTGGTGCTTACAGCAAGTCCCATCGAAAGGCGATATGAGTTATGAGTTCGGTTCCAACCAGTATAATACAACCAAATGTCTCCATTGTCTTGTGGTACAAACCATGAAGGCATAGCACCTGTTTCGTCAAACTCTCCTGGGCCACCTAAATCCAATACAGATGTATTGTGGATATAAAGAATCTTAGTTGGGTCATCGTAATCAACATCAATAAAAGTTGGGCGAGAATACCCGTTGTCATCTCTTGATGAAAAATAGACTCTCAAAAAATCTTTATGCTTATATGCATAAGGCACTTGTGCATGCGAACGACTATGCGATAAACTACCATCAGGTTTATAAATGAGTCCTTTTTTTTGCCACATTGTGGAATGAGTGAATGAGTGAATGAGTGAATGAGTAATTATTTTTTTGTTCATTCGCTACAAAAATCTTAATAATTTTGGTTTTTCTGTAATTTGTGTTATTTCGTTTTACGATTTTTATTTGCACGCAATTTCCAATTATCAACAAAATCTTTGTTGGGAATAGGTAAATTTACATTAACCGTTGGAGCTTTTTTCGTTTTCTTGAAATCAAGTACATAATAGCCATTTCCGAAAATCCATTGGAGTTTTACGTCTTTGATGTTTTTTGGTAAATCTTGCATTGGTACTAAGTCAGCAAACATAGGATTGGCATCCATCAAAATTTGATATGTTTTTTGGTCACGAAGCCATGCACCTACGCTTTCGTCACCAACAACTACTCTTCCGCCAACTTTTACTACGCGGTTAAATTCTTCAAAAGCTTTTGCTCTTTCCGAGAAAGTATTGATTCCTCCGAAATGAAAAAGTGCATCGAAAGAATTGTCTTCAAATGGCAAATAAGAGCCATTTCCGATGAAATAATCAATCGTAACGTCTTTTTTATCAGCAAATTTTTCTTTTGCGTGACTTAGCATTGCTGGCGATAAATCAGATAAAACTGCGTGTCCGCCAGGTGTAATTTTATCAATAATAAAAGCTGAATCTTTGCCAGTTCCTGCACCAACCTCCAGCACTTTCATTCCTGATTTCAATTTTAATAGGCTAATCATTTGTTTACGAGTAGCTGCTTCGTTGGCGTGAAGTGATTCAAAAACCCACGAAACTCCACGGTCATATCGAGCGTGTGCATCGTTGTAGGCTACTTGTTCTTTGCGGTCTTGCTCAAAAAGCTCTCTCGGAAAAACCAAATCAACAATGTCGTTTACGTCATAGCTTACAGGCTCTTCGCTTGAAGTATTATTAAGGGTTTTGCCATCGGCCGATAAAACAAGTTTTGTATGTGTTTTTGGGCAAATTAGTTGCTTAAAGAAATCGCTCATTCTTGTATTTTTTCTTGTATAATTTTTAAAATATCTATCAAATTCACTGCTTAACTCGCAATTACATTTGTTTCTGATTGAAGGTGTTGATGATTAGGGTAAAAACTAATATTTGGAAAATGAGGGACATTATCCCAGAGGCTTATCAATTCTTCATTCACATTTTGCCAATGAAAGCTATATTTTCGTCGATTTTCAAAGGAAATAAAAATATCTGTTACGAATAAAACTGACAAGTCGAAGAATGTTATATTTATTCGTAAAATTTGAACACTATCACGATTTTGATGCTCAACTATTTCAAAATCTTTCAGTATCGGTTTAAATTTTGCAATATTGGGAATCATTCAACGATTTTTTTAATCATTTCTAAATAATGATTTCTTAACGAAATTTCGGTTTCCCATATCATACCATCGTCTTCTTTTTCAAAAACCTTGATGGTATTTATCGTGTGAAATTTTTCTTCAAATTCGCTGTAAGTCATTACGTATTTGAGTTCAAATTCCTTAATTTTTTCTTCGTAATGCTTAATTTTTTTCCACAAAACTTCTTGTGCTTGTTGTTTGGCAAATGATGCTAAGTCATTGTAGCCCAGCTCATGGATTACGTTTTATAAGCCGATATTTTGTTCAAATAAATGCATAAAGTTATTTATTTTTATTACAAAAGTAAGAAATAAATGCTTAAAATTATAGATTTATATCTTTACTCGATACTTCAGATTTTACGGCGGGATTGCCTTTCCAAATGCTCCAAGAGTCAGTTTTTGTTTTTGTTATGTTTGCACCCATCGCTACGAGAGTGCCTTCGCCAAGCGTACAGCCGTCTCTGATTGTGGCATTTACACCAAAGAATGAATATTCGCCTACTACACATCGTCCCGATAAAACTACGTGTGAAGTAAAATAAACGTGGTCTTTGATTTCGCTATGATGCCCGATATGATTACCACTCCAAAGCACAACATCGTTACCGATTTTTACGAAAGGCTGAATCGTATTATCTTCGAGAATAAAGCAATTTTCACCAATTTGGTCTGTCAAAACTGTGGCTTTTGAACTAATGTATGAGATAAAAGAGTATCCTTTTTCTTTAGCCTCGGCATAGACTTTGGCACGTACCGTATTCATTTTACGTTCGCTCAAAGGAGCAAAAAATTGGTAGTCGGATGGTGGATAAAATGTTGTTACATCTTCAAAAGCTACAACTGGCAAGCCACAGAAAGTATCTTCTTTTATATATTCTTTGTTGACAGTAAATGCAACGATTTCGTGTTCTGAATCATTTGTTAAATAATAATGTGCTAATTCTGCTACCAGTTCCGTACCGAAAACTACTACTTTGGCCATCTTTATTTTTATTTTTTAGAATTTATAACACTATACTATGGACTTACGTCTATTGTCTCTTGACTTTTTAGACTAATTCAAATTTATTTAAATGTTCGTTAATTTCTTTAACAGAGCAAAACATCAGCAAGTCGATGATTGAAAGCCAGGGCACAAAAGATTCGTCCTCTTTGTTAAATTGCTTATATTGAATGGGTTTCGCTTTAATAAAATTAAGTAAGATTTCTTTATCCGCAAAAAGTTGTTTATCGTAGATGGCCATTCCACCAATTGGATTGATGTAATGATTTATTTTTTCTTGCGAACAAATATCCAAAATTCTGTCTTGTGCTTTTAGGTTTTGGTTATTGTAAATCGTTGAACTTTCTACAATTTCAGTTTCGATATTTAAATATTTGCATATTTCTATTAAACTATTTACTCCTAATTCAGCAATGTTTGCTGATGGCAAGTTTAAAACATGCTCCACTAACTGGATGCCTTCTTTATAAAACGGTGCTTTTTTATACAATTGTTCAATGGTTTTTAGAAACTTTTTACACCATGCCGCTAAGTTATCTACTTCAATATCTCGAATTAGTCGATTTTGACTTGCCCCAACCAACGGAATTGTAAACATAGAGGCTTTTCCATTGACCAGGATGTTATTTCGATTTATCCAACCTTTATTGATAAATGCTACATCATCGTATATGATAAATCTATCAACTGCCTTGATGAGCTGAAAATAGCCAATATACGGAAAAACGTAGGGTTGCATAATGCCTAATCCCCGACCACCCCCAACCCCTAAAGGAGAACTTATATTGCTATTTGATGTATTTTGCATTTTTTATATTTTATTTCCCTTTAGGGATTAGGGGTACTTACGAATTGGGGGTTAACTTTCTTAAATAAAACTCACTATCATTGATAGTTGTGTGCAATTCGCTATTGATGTAATTGAGCTTAATATCGCCTTCCTGAAATGGAATAACCCCTTTTGAATAAAATAAATACTGTGCTTCGGCAGGAATTGGTTTTACGACACCTCTAAATGGATGAATCGGAATGAGTTTTCTTTTAAAGTTTTCACCCCAAAGTGGATATTCAAAATCTTCGTGTTCTTGTTGAGTTCCGAGTGCTACTATGGCATCTTTCGGCACGAGTTTATCAAACTTTTTGTAGGCTTCATAAACATTAGGTCGACCAATCATAATCATTTCTAAACGAGTGGTATTAAAGATATTTTTGGCTTCAAAAACTGGGTGAATACGCAAGTACAGAATTGTAGGTATTGCCGAAAGAACAATAAAACCGCTAATGCTTATTAAGAAGATGTTTTTAAGGATTGATTTTCTCCGAAACCAAGATAAGCCAATCAACGAAAGCATAGGCATGCACCAAACCGCCATATTCAGAAAATAACGAGCCTTGATAGGGTCATAAGGAGCTGAATAGCATAGCGATAAAAAGTGTAATGTTGCCGCTAAAACAAGTATCAAAAGGCTTTTTTCTACACTATTTAATTTCTTAAAATTTCGTAATACTTTCCAAAATAAAAAAATTATGCATGGCAATACAAGGCCAAAGCCAATAAATCCCCAATAAGGTCTTTCGAGATAGAATCTTACTGGATGTTCAAAAGAAAAATAAGAAACAACCGTGAAGTGCTCTCCCTCAAGATTCAATTTTCTAAATGCTTTATTTGGCCAATATCGTACAATATCGTTTAATTCTTTACCTAAAGGTGAACTTCTAAGTCCGTCCATATTCAAAAAATCAGAAGAATATCGACCAATATTATAAGCTAAGTTTTTGATTTTTTCCTTTCCTGTATAATGCTCAACTCCGTGCCATTGCATCACCATTTGGGGTGCCGAAAGACTTCCCAAACTAAATTTTTTAGATTCTTTTATATTACTTATATAGCCAGTTGGCAGGGCATAAATGCCTATTGCTGTTATAAATGTAATAAAAAACAGTTTGATGTGTTGGCAAAACTGCTTTTTCAATAAAACGGTATGAAACGCTACAACCATTGCCGCTGGTGCAATAAGTAAGAAAGTAACTTTATGTCCAATCCAGATACCTGCCATTAGTGCAATAAGCGAAACATTGAGTCGAGAAGGATTTTCTTTAAACGCAAACATAAAATAGATCAAACAACCTAAATAGGCTGACAAAACGATGTCAGTTTCAGTGGTAGTCGCTTGTACTAAAGCCGTTGGAAGTAAAGCTGAAAGTAAGAAAACAAGTAAAGCTGCAGATTTGTTTTTGCTTATTTTAAAAGCTATTCCGTAAGCTGAGATTGCAAAAAGCCAATAAGATAAGTAGTGAATAACTTTAAATCCTTGTTCACCAAAGAGATGAAAGCCAAACATCTGTAAAGTTGGTAATGAGTTTGGGTAAAAATCTATCGTCCAAGTTGTGCCTTGTAGGCGATTCATGTTGCCATTTTGGAGGTATAAAGCACATTTTACCAAATGCCCTGTCATACTATCCCATTCGTTAGGATAAGTCAAGAAAAATATTCCCAAATTTAATATACTGACAATTAGTAAGCCTAAACTTAATATTCCAAATACTGTTTTGCCTAAAAAGCCTTGTATTTGCCAAATGTTAAATAGGCTTTTTGGCAGATTTTTAAGGGAATTTGTAAGAGAATATTGGTGGTTTTCAGAGATTTTCGTAAAAAAGAAATAAAACAAAAAAGCCAAAACGTTAATGCCTAAACCCCAAGATACCGCATGACCAAGTTGGTTGAGTTCAGATAGAAAGAATCCTGTTGGAATAATACAAGCAACCAATCCAACGAAAAACTTGGCTAAGTAGTCGTTGAGGCATTCAGAAATATATGAGGTATTTCGATGAATTTGCCAAAGAAAAACAAGAAATAATACTATATAAAGTAAATACATTGAATCAGAATAAGAGCTTTCGTGGTGCAAATATAGTTAATGCCCTTCTTTTAATTAAGTATATAACAAAACTAAATCAAAAATTCGAATAGTTGTGGTTTGTCATTAATGTATTCAAATTGAATATTATAGGCTTTCATTCTCTCGATAAGTGGCTTAAAATCAGACGGTTGTTTCAACTCGATTCCTACCAAAGCAGGCCCACGCTCACGTGCGGTTTTCTTGGAATATTCAAAATAAACAATATTATCAGTTGGACTAAGCACATCATTCAGAAACTCCTTAAAAGCTCCTGCACGTTGTGGAAAACGAACAATAAAATAATGTTTCAATCCTTCATAAAGTAATGAACGTTCTTTTATTTCTTCAGTGCGAGTGATGTCATTATTGCCTCCACCGACGATACAGACTACATTTTTGCCTTTTATTTCATTTTTTATAAAATCCAAAGCCGCCACCGACAATGCCCCTGCCGGTTCGGCAACAATAGCTTCTTCGTTGTATAATTGCAAAATCGTAGAGCATACTTTTCCTTCGGGGATGAGCAAAATTTCATGGTTGAGATTGGCTTTACATACTTGAAATGTCAAATCTCCAGCACGTTTTACAGCAGCACCATCAACAAATTTATCAATCTGGTCGAGCGTAACTACTTCATTTTTTTCAAAGGCTGTCTTCATTGTTGGAGAACCCAAAGGCTCAACAGCAATGAGTTTTGTTTTGGGTGAAAGTTGTTTAAAAACAGTCGAAACTCCTGAAGCCAAACCTCCTCCGCCAATAGCAAAAACAAGCACATCTATCTTGAAATTAGCATCTTTGAAAATCTCCAATCCGACTGTTCCTTGTCCTTCGATAACTTGCAAATCATCAAAAGGGTGAACAAAAATAGCATTTTGTTCTTCACAATACTTTTTGGCAGCATAAAAAGCATCGTCATAAGTATCACCAATCAGTTCTATAGTAACAAATTCTTTACCAAACATTCCTACTTGTTTTATTTTTTGTGGTGGAGTTGTGGTGGGCATAAAAATTGTTCCAAGAGCCTCTAGTTTTCGGCAAGCGTAAGCCAAACCTTGAGCATGATTGCCTGCACTTGCACAAACTACGCCTTTTTCTCGTTGTTCTTCCGAAAGGCTGATCATTTTATTATATGCTCCTCTGATTTTATATGAACGAACTACCTGTAAATCTTCACGCTTGAGGTAAATATTTGCTTCATAACGCTCCGAAAGGTTTAGATTGTACATCAGGGGGGTATGCACAGCTACTCCTTGAAGACGCTCGGCGGCGAGATAAATATTGTCTAAATCAGGGAGACCAAAATCTGATTTTGTCTTATTGTTTGTTGAAATCATTGTATGAAGTTTTGGTGTATATTTTTGTAATACACTCAAATATACAAAAAGCACAGAGATTTTATCCCTGTGCTTCATTGCATTTATTTTAAACTCTTTTTAGTAGGTAACTAAATTAGTTTCTTTCTGGTCGTAAGCTACGAACAGTTTTGCCTGCTTGCCACATTTCCGACTCACGAAGCTCTGCTAATTCAACTTCCAATTTTTCACGATAATCTGGTTGAGAATTACGTTCGATAGATTGTGTTGCTTCTTTTTGTGATTTTACACTTTGATACAATTTCTTGAAAACAGGCTTTGTAGCATCGTGGAAAGGTTTCCACCAGTCTAAAGCCCCACGTTGTGCAGTTGTAGAGCAGTTGGCATACATCCAATCCATTCCGTTTTCTGCTACCAATGGCATCAATGATTGTGTTAATTCTTCAACAGTTTCGTTGAAAGCCTCAGAAGGAGAGTGACCATTTTCACGTAATACTTCGTATTGAGCAGCAAAAATACCTTGAATTGCACCCATCAAAGTTCCACGCTCGCCTGTAAGGTCAGAGGTAACTTCACGGTAGAAATCTGTTTCAAACAAATAACCTGAACCTACACCGATACCCATTGCAATAGCTGTTTCACGAGCATGGCCCGAAGCATCTTGGAATACTGCGAATGATGAGTTAAGACCTTTTCCTTCAACGAATAAACGACGAAGTGAAGTTCCCGAACCTTTTGGAGCAACCAAAACTACGTCAACATTCTTAGGTGGTTTTATGCCAGTTTTTTTGCTGTACGTGATACCGAATCCGTGAGAGAAATATAAAGTTTTACCTTTTTTAAGGTGTTGTTTTACTGTTGGCCAAAGAGCGATTTGAGCTGCATCCGACAAAAGGAAACAAATGATTGTGCCTCTTTTCAATGCGTCTTCAATGCCAAAAAGCGTTTTTCCTGGAACCCAACCATCAGCAACTGCTTTGTCGAAGGTTTTACCAGGGCGTTGTCCAACAATTACGTTGAAACCATTGTCACGCATGTTCATTGCTTGACCTGGGCCTTGTACACCGTAGCCAATTACCGCAATGGTTTGTTTTTTCAAAAATTCTCTTGATTTTTCGAGAGGGTATTCTTCACGGGTTACTACTTCTTCATCAACTCCGCCGAAATTTAATTTTGCCATTTTATTGAATTTGTTTTTTTGAATGCTACAACTAAAATTTATTTTTTATGCTTTTTAATCAACAAATCTACAAATAATACTCCCATTCTGTAATTTCTTCTGGCAAATATTCGATTAATCCTTGAGGCGTTTTACACACCGCAACTCTTCCCGAACGAACGAATTCGATGATTCCATGAGGTTTTATGTACCTAAAGAAATCAAAAATTTCAGTTTCAGTACCTGTTTTTTCGATAACAACATAGTCAAGCCCCCAATAAACTACCCACGCTTTATAAATCTTATTGATGGTTTCGACATCAACAGATTTGCCGTTCAGCGGGGTAGAAATTTTGTATAAAGCGATTTCGTTATAAACAATATCTTCGTTGAGATAACCGAATACTGCTAAAACTTCGATGATTTTACGAATCTGGCGTACGAGTTTTTCTACGGCCTCACGTTTTTCGTGCTTGATAACGATTGTGAAACGAGAGATACCCTTACGCTCAGTTTCAGAAACCGTCAGAGATTCAATATTGATTCTGCGGCGTGTAAATATGATTGTAATTTTATTGAGTAATCCGATGCTATTTTCGGTAAATACGCAAATAGTGTATGTTGTCATCTTTTAATTTTGAATGAGTGAATGAGCGAATGAGTGATTTTGATAGAAATTTGTGAGAAATGAGCTTGAAAATAAAATACCCATTTACACAATCACAAATCACTCAATTTTTCATTCAAGTCGAATCTCGCTCACGCTGGTTCCCGCAGGAACCATTGGGAAAACGTTTTCTTCTTTTTCTACAATAACTTCGAGTAAATATGCTTTTTTTGAGTCGAGCATTTTATCCAATGAATCGCTTAGGTTTTCTCTTTCTGAACAAGTGTGTCCATCTATACCGAAACCACGAGCAATTGTGATAAAATCTGGATTTTGTAATTCAACGAATGAGTAGCGGTTGTCATAAAATAATTGCTGCCATTGACGCACCATTCCTAAGAAATTATTATTCAAAATAATCATCTTAACGGCTAATCCACTTTGGGCAATTGTACCGAGTTCTTGAATCGTCATTTGGAAACAACCATCACCGATGATTCCGACGACTTCACGGTCAGGAGCTCCAACTTTAGCACCAAATGATGCAGGAATCGCAAAGCCCATCGTACCAAGTCCACCTGATGCGATGAATGAATTTGCTTTCTTGAATTGGTAATAACGTGCCGTAACCATTTGGTGCTGACCAACATCAACCACTATGCAAGCTTCGCCATTAGTTTTATCAGAAAGTAAAGCCACAACCTCTGCCATTTTGATTTTTCCTTCTTGGCTTAAATCACGGAGTGTAACTTTATCGTATTCTTTTACATCAAGTTTGCGGAATTCGTTTTTCCAGCCTGTAAAGTCACCTTTTTTCACCAAAGGCATGAGCATTTTCAGGGCTTCTTTGGCATCTCCGATTACTGGAGCTTCCGCTTTCTTAATTTTATCAACTTCTGAAGGGTCAATTTCGATATGAATAATGCGTGCTTGAGGAGCAAATTTAGTTGAATCTCCGGTTACACGGTCATCGAAACGCATTCCAACGGCAATCAAGATATCGCATTCATCAGTCATTACGTTTGGAGAATACATTCCGTGCATACCTAACCAACCCATATAGTTGGGGTGATTGTTTGGCATTGCAGAAAGTCCGAGTAATGTACTTGCACAAGGTATGTCAGTTTTTTCAACAAAATCAAGTAATTCTTGAACGGCATCAGCAATCAAAACTCCGTGACCGAACAAAATGTATGGGCGTTTGGCTTTATTAATTAACTCAGCTGCCTTTTCGATTTGCTCTTGTTTTGGCACAACTCGTGGATTATAGCTTACCATTTTCTCCACTTTTTTATAGACAAATGGCTTTGTCATTTTTGCAGCTTGTGAATCACGAGTAAAATCAATCACTACTGGGCCAGGTTTTCCCGATTTTGCAATAAAGAAAGCTTTTGCCATGATTTCTGGCACTTCGTTGGGGTCGATAATTTGATAATTCCATTTACAAACTGGCGTAGTTACACCAATCATATCTGTTTCCTGGAAAGCATCCGTACCCAATAAATTCGATTTTACTTGACCCACAATACAAACCAATGGCGTACAATCAATGATTGCATCGGCAATTGGCGTAATTAGGTTTGTACCACCTGGGCCAGAAGTTACTAAACAAACACCCGTGCGTCCACTCACTCGAGCAAAGCCTTGTGCAGCATGTCCAGCACCTTGTTCGTGACGAACTAATATATGGTTGATTCTATCAATATAGTCATAAAGGGCATCATAAGTTGGCATAATTGCCCCTCCTGGATAACCAAAAATTGTATCTACACTTTCAGCCAGCAAACACTCCATCATAGCTTGGGCTCCCGAAAGAAAGGTATGTCCTTCTTTCTCTTGAGCTGGTGCTGGAAGTGTTTCTTGCTTTAATTCTATTTCGAGTAAATTTCCCATAAAAGTTAAAGTTATATTTTGGTAAATAACTTGCTGTTTGTCAGTAAGTTATATATTTTCTGTTGATTCTTTTTCTTGTTTAAAACCAATGGGTTTTCGGTCAGATTTTGGACTTAATAAATAATTCAATGCATGGTTAATATCTTCAAAACTTTTGTCATATTTTGACTCAATAGCCTCAATTTTCTCTTTTAAGTCTTGATAATTGAGAGCATATTGCCTGATAGCAATAAATGTTCGCATAATAGCAATATTTACCTGTACCGCTTTATCACTTTTCAAAACACTTGATAGCATCGCAAAGCCTTGTTCGGTGAAGGCAAAGGGCATTTTTCTAATACCACCACGACCCGAAGATGAAAAATTGTACTTCTTTGATATCACAATCTGTGATATCAAAGATTTTAGTTCATTATTAGATAGTTGAAACATGAAGTCTTCAGGAAACCTTGTACTATTCCGCTTTACTGCTTGGTTTAATGCCCCAGTTGTAACACCATAAAGTTCTGCTAAATCACTGTCAAGCATCACTTTATGACCTCTGATTTCGTATATTTTATTTTGAATAACTTGTAGCTCCATTTTAATTGTATTTTTTTAATTCTTCCACTGAAGAATATTTGAAACAATTTGAACTACAAACCCCACAACTAAAATTATAAGCCCTGTCTTCATATTGATGTCTTTACTTGTGAGATAGTTTTTATATGTTTGGGTATAGTCAGAAGAGTATTTTATGGGATCATTAAAAGCATCTGCCAATTCTATATCTCTATCGGGGTCTATATTATTTTTATCAACATTTGTTTCTGCAAAAATTTCACCCTCAAATCTTCTTACCACTTCATAAGCAATAAAAAAAGCTCCGATAATATCACAAATTAGACCTATGATATTAAGTATTAGAGGAAAGTTCTTACAAAATGAACACATTGTTAGTTAGATGGTTTGGTAAAAAATCAATAATTATATTTAAAATACTTACAAATCCGTTACACAACCCTCACTCGCCGAACTCACATTCTTAATATATTTTCTCAAAACGCCCCTTGTAAATGTCGATGGAATTTGTTTCCAAGCAGCTTTACGTTCGGCCAGTTCTTCGTCTGAAACGTGAAGAGTTAGTTTATTATCAATGGCATCAATCGTAATTTTGTCCCCATCGTGTACTAAGGCAATTGTGCCACCGTCGAATGCTTCTGGAGTAATGTGTCCAACTACGAAGCCGTGTGTTCCACCCGAAAAACGGCCATCAGTAATCATCGCTACACTATTTCCTAATCCTGCACCCATTACGGCCGACGTTGGTTTAAGCATTTCTGGCATTCCTGGGCCACCTTTAGGGCCTTCGTTTCTGATTACAATTACGTGACCAGCTTTGATTTCGCCTTTTTCTAAGAATTCAATTACTTCTTCTTCACGCTCGCAAACTTTGGCAATTCCTTCAAATCTTTCGCCTTCTTTTCCTGTGATTTTTGCAACGGCTCCATCTTCAGCCAAATTTCCGTAAAGAATCTGTAAGTGACCAGTAGCTTTGATTGGAGTTTCAAGCGGAACAATTATTTTTTGAGAATCAAAATTTAAATCTGGAACTTCTTCTAAGTTTTCGGCAATTGTTTTGCCCGTAATAGTCATACAATCGCCGTGTATAAGGCCTTTTTTGAGCAAATATTTCATTAAAGTTGGTACACCACCAATTTCGAGCATATCTTCCATGTAATATTTTCCTGATGGTTTCAAATCAGCTATTAATGGCGTACGGTCTGAAATAACTTGAATATCGTCTAAGGTAAACCCTACACCTGCGGCACTTGCAATGGCTAAATAATGCAGAACTGCATTCGTTGACCCACCCATTACCATTACCATCGTCATGGCGTTTTCAAACGCCTTGCGAGTCATGATGTCATGCGGACAAACGTTTTTTTCCAACATATTTTTCATAGCCGCTCCGATGGCAATACACTCAGCTTTTTTACCTTCGTGTGTTGCAGGATAGCTTGAAGAATTAGGTAAAGTCAAACCCATTGCTTCCATTGATGATGCCATTGTGTTGGCGGTGTACATTCCACCGCAAGCTCCAGCACCCGGAATCGCATTTTTTATAACTCCTTCGTAGTCTTCGTCTGAGATTGTTCCGGCAAATTTTTGACCTAATGCTTCAAAAGCCGATACGATATCGAGTTTTTTTCCTTTATACAATCCTGTGCGGATTGTTCCTCCATAAACCAACATTGCTGGGCGGTTCAAGCGAGCAATTGCCATCATTGCTCCAGGCATATTTTTATCGCAACCAACTACTGCAATTACGCCATCGTACCATTGGGCAGCCACAATATCTTCAATCGAATCTGCGATAATATCACGACTTGGTAATGAATAACTCATGCCGTTATTACCATTTGTCATACCATCAGAAACACCGATTGTGTGAAAAATCAAGCCTACCATTCCGTTTTCTTGGATGCCTTTCTTTACGTGAACTGACAAACCATTAAGGTGCATATTACAAGTATTTCCTTCATAACCAGTACTTGCGATACCGATTTGGGCTTTTTGCATATCTTCTTCTGTCAGACCAATACCATAAAGCATTGCTTTGGCTGCAGGATTATGAATTTCTTGCGTAAGGGTGCGACTGAATTTATTTAGTTCCATATTTAATTTAAAAACTTTATTGAATTTTATTAATAGTCAATAGATTATGAAAAAGCCTTATTCACCTGTTGTGAAGAAAGCTTTTGTTGTTTATGGCAAAGCCTTCTACACCCTTTTTAGGTGAGCAGAAAAATAATTGGGATGATTGGTAATATATTGTTTTTCATTAAAAAACATTCTCTGTTGGCGAATATTCGCTATTTGCGAACAGTTTCTATTACAAAGAAGTTTACTTTCATTTATATTTCCAAACTTTTTTTAAAAATATTTGATTCCTTTTAGTTTTTTGCATTGACATTTCAAAAAAGTAGTCAAAAAGAACACCGAATATGCTTCTTTTTGATTAATATTGGGGTCTAATAAATGTACATTTTACTTTATGAAAATTTATAAAACCATACAAGGGTTCGTTATCGAACATAAAGGGCAATACTATATCTCTCGACATACTGATTGGGACTTATTTATCAATCGTGAAGATTTATTTTTTGAATTGCAACGAGAAATTCAAATATTACCCGCCGCCGCTGAATATAAATCTCTAATCGATAATGGCTTGCAGGCTCCAATTCAATCGCAGGAAGTTTGGGCATCGGGCGTAACGTATCTGCGTAGCCGTAATGCACGCATGGAAGAATCGAAAGTAGCTGGTGGTGATAATTTTTATGATAGAGTTTATGACGCCGAACGTCCAGAATTATTTTTTAAATCCTCTCCTCAGCGAGTCGTTGGGTCAGGGCAAGCAGTAAGAATCAGAAAAGATTCGAAATGGAATGTGCCAGAGCCTGAGCTTACGTTGTTTATTAATTCAAAAGGGCAGATTTCGGGTTATACAGTAGGAAATGATATGAGTTCAAGAGATATTGAGGGCGAAAATCCACTTTATTTGCCTCAAGCCAAATCGTATGATAAAAGTGCAGCTATCGGACCATGTATCGCTATTTTTGGCAATACGATTGATAGTGATTCAAAAATCACACTTGAAATCTCACGATATGAGATTCCACTTTTTACCGATTCCATTGAAATAAATCGTATGAAACGCAAGCACACTGATTTAGTAGAATATTTATTTCGTGAAATGTCTTTCCCACAAGGTTGTTTTCTGATGACAGGAACAGGTATTGTTCCGCACGATGATTTTACGCTCGAAGTAGGCGATGTCGTCACAATCACTATCGAAGGTATAGGTACATTAATCAATACCGTTGAAATGAAATAGTTTTAACATTTACTCTCTTTTTAAACTAATTATTAGCACCATAAATGCAACTTACAGGAAGAAATATTATTGGTTTTGAAACTTTCTCGGAAGGTACTGTAGCTATTCAAGCGGTTAATCCAGCCAATGGCGAGACCCTCGCTCCATTATTTTATAAAGCTACTACTGACGAATTAAGCCTTGCCGCCCAAAAAGCCGAAAAAGCTTTTCAGATTTACAGAAAACATTCAGGTAAACAAAAAGCCGAGTTTTTGGAGAAAATTGCTGAAGAAATAGAAAACCTTGGCGATACACTCATCGAAAGATATGTAGCCGAATCTGGACTTCCGCAGGGCCGTGCAATGGGCGAACGTGGACGCACAACGGGTCAGCTTCGTTTGTTTGCTCAATTATTAAGAGACGGTTCATGGGTAAATGCCCGAATAGACACCGCATTACCTGACCGTCAACCATTACCACGCCCCGATATTCGCTCGGTTGAGCGTCCGATTGGAGTAGTTGGGGTTTTTGGTGCGAGTAATTTCCCTTTGGCGTTTTCGGTTGCAGGTGGCGATACCGCTTCAGCATTGGCGGCTGGTTGCCCTGTTATTTTTAAGGCTCACCCTGCTCATTTAGGTACATCTGAACTTGTCGGATTGGCCATTCAAAAAGCTGCCGAGGCTACTAATATGCCCGATGGTGTTTTTTCATTATTATTTGATGATGGACACGAAATAGGTTTGGCATTGGTAAAACACCCAAATATAAAAGCTATCGGTTTTACAGGTTCGTATAAAGGAGGAAAAGCACTTTATGATGCCGCTGCCTCTCGCCCAGAACCGATTCCCGTTTATGCCGAGATGGGAAGTGTAAATCCAGTATTTATATTACCTCGTATTCTTGAAGCTAACGAAGCGACACTTGCCCAGAACTTTGTAGGTTCAGTCACTTTGGGTGTTGGACAGTTTTGTACAAATCCCGGAATGCTTTTATTACAAAAAAATGAAGCATTTATCACGGCTCTCGAGCAGCACACAAATACCAGTATTGGAGGTGTAATGCTCACAACAGGTATACGTGACGCGTATTTAAAAGGTATTGAAAATGCCAAAAACTTCACAAAAGTAATTGGTATAGGAAAAGCCCCCGAAGGTTTTACGGCAGTCGAGCCTATAATTTTCCATGCTTCGATTGAAGATTTTACGCAAAACCCTCATTTGTCAGAAGAGATTTTCGGTCCAACGAGCTTGGTTGTGGAAGCCAACACAAAAGATGAATTACTGGCAGCCGCTCAAAGCCTGACAGGACACCTTACGGCAACTGTTCATGGAACGCCCGAAGATTTGGCTGAATATGCCGATTTAATAGAAATATTGGAACAGAAAGTTGGTAGAATTTTGATTAATGGTTTCCCGACAGGAGTGGAGGTTTCGCACGCAATGGTTCATGGCGGACCTTTCCCGGCGACAACAGATTCGAGAAGTACTTCCGTAGGAACGATGGCTATTTCACGTTTTACTCGACCTGTATGTTATCAGAATTTTCCCGATAGTCTCCTGATTGAAGAACTAAAGTTCGATAATCCTCTGAATATTTGGCGATTAGTTGATGGAGAATTAAAAAAGTAAACAGTTACAAATGCAGATACTCGAATTTATTTTTCGAGTATCTGCATTTGTATTTTTTGTAAACTTGATGAAGAAAATATAGTTTTATAAAAAATATAAACCAAATTAAACTAAAAAAACCGCAAAAATGAATTCATCTTTGCGGTTTTTTTTATGCTTTTGTAGCAATTACTTTTTAGGTGCTGTTGCTGGAGCTGGAGTTGTTGCTGCTGCTGTTTTTGCAGGAGGCGTAACGCCCAATTTCTTGAATACTAAATCAGAAATATTATCAGCATCTGGAGCAACCAAAAGAATAGGAGTTGTACCAGGACCAGCATCCGTATTGAAAACGTAAGTATAACCAGCTTCTTTAGCTACATCTTTTACAGTTTTGTCGATCTTCTCTAAAACTGGGGCCAACAACTGTTGTTGTTTTTGTTGTAGAGCAGTTTCAGAGTTTTGTTGGAACTCTTGGATAGCAGTTTGACCTGATTGCAATTCCTTTTCACGATCAGCTTTGATTACTGCTGACATCGTTGCACCATTTTTTTGATAATCTTCATATTTTGCTTGAAAGGTAGCAATTTTATCTTGCAAAAGTTTGTCATACTGAGCTTTTTCAGTTTTCAATTTATTTTCAATATCTTTTGCATCAGGGAGATTGTTGAGGATATAGTCAACGTTGGTATATCCAATTTTTGTAGTTTGGGCATTTGCTGCACCAACAAACATTAGAGCCGTGATAATTGCGGCGAAAAATTTTGTCTTCATCTTTGTACTTATTTTTTGGGTTTGGTTACTTGGTTATTTTGATTTTTATCTTCTTTCAACGAAATCCCTAAGGCTTCCATTACATAATCAGTGTAATCGTGGCGTGGGTCAGTGTAAATCATGCTCATATCCGATGCTTTATCAAAAATAAACATTAATTGTTTTTGTCGAGCCACTTTTTCACAGGCCTTGTAAATATCATCAAGGATTAACTTCATTATTTCTTTCTTTTTCAGAAATAACAGACCGTTCATTCCAAAGACTTTATTATTCAATTCTTTTATTTCGGCTTCTTTATCGTCAATATTTTTCTGACGTTCTCGCTTCATTTCTGCCGTTAGTAGAATCTCTTCTTGCTGAAACTGTTGACGCATTTTTTCTAATTCCGAATACTTAACTTGAATATCAGATACCCACTTTTCGGAATACTTATCAATATCCTCTTGGGCTTTTTTATACTCAGGCATTTTGCTTGTAATGAATTCAGAATCAATGTATCCGAACTTTTGAGCAAAGCATTGTACAGAAATAAGTGTCAAAAATAATAAAAATATTGTCTTTTTCATTCAAAAAAAATTTTCAATGCGTAAATTATTGAATGTTTTTTATCTATTGATTAGCTAATACATATTTTTATGTTTTGGATTGTAGCCTAACTAACGTATGATATACACAAAATTATTATACCATTAACAGATATTTAACATTTGTTGATGGTCTTAGCGAATTTGTTGACCAATACTAAATGTAAACGATTTCAAACCTTTATTTGATAGTCCTGGGATCGGGTCGAAGCCTTTTCCAAAATCAAGACCAATCATACCGAAGGCTGGCATGAAGATTCTCGCTCCTACACCTGCTGTACGACGAAGTTTGAATGGGTTGAAATCTTTATAACTTCCCCAGCTATTTCCAGCTTCAGCAAAACCTAAAACAAATATTGTTGCCTGTGGATTTAGTGATATTGGATAACGTAGCTCAGTTGCGTATTTACTGTAAATTATACCACCCATACGGCTCAAAGTTACGCTTCCGTCACTGGTGCGGAGTTTTTCGGCTTCTGCATAAGATAGCTCGTGAACAATGCCTTCTTCGTAACCTCTCAGACCAATCAAATCTGCACCAACATTCATGGAGTTTTGCATACCCATACCAGCACCACCTAAGATAAATCTTCCGAATGGACTAAAATCAGAACTAGTGCTATACTTACCCAAGAAACCCATATTTGCTTTGGCGTGGAAAACCAATTTTCCGACAACAGGCACATACCAATCGCCATCAAACATCCATTTGTGACCTTCTACCCACTTGAACTTGTCAATTACTGGTGCATTTCTAAATAATGAATAAGGAGGGTTAAAGGTTGCATTGATAGTAAATTGAGAACCCGACCGTGTAAACTGAGGGTTGTCTAAGCTATATCTTGATAATACAAACGCCATTGAAAGGTCATTGGCAACTCCCTTTTGGAAACCGGGGATGAAGTAACTATTATCAACATTGTATCTTTGATATGAAAGAGAAGCATTGAAACTAAAATTTCTATCAGGCCAGTTTAAGCGTTTTCCGTAAGTAACCGAACCACCTGTATTCTTAAAATATCCAGAATAAATTCCAGAACTACTACCTGCATAAATAGAGGCATAAGCAGAGCCATATTGGCGTTCTAAAGCTTTTTGGTAGCCTCTGTTGTCAGATGATGTATGGAAAATACTTACCGCAAATGAGTTTGGTTTTTTTCCACCGAGCCAAGGCTCAGTAAACGATAATGAATATGTTTGGTAGAAACGTCCACTGGCTTGTAATCTTAGGGCTAAACGCTGGCCATCACCTGCAGGAAGGGGTTTCCATTTTTTAAAGTTATTGATGCTTTTTGCTGAAAAATTATTAAAAACAACTCCGAAAGTACCAACAAAGCCTTGAAGACCGCCCCAACCGCCAGAAAGTTCAATGTTATCACTTGGCTTTTCTTCTACGTTATATTCAATATCAACTGTTCCGTCGGCTTGTGGGATAGGCTTAGGTTCGATTTTTTGTGGGTCGAAATAACCTAATCTTGAAAGCGTTTGCTGGGTTTCGATAAGGTCTGTTTTGCTAAATTTTTGTCCAGGGCGGGTCAAAAGTTCACGCATTACTACGTGGTCACTGGTTTTGGTATTTCCGTTTAAAATAATGCGGTTGATTGTTGCTTGTTTTCCTTCACGGATACGCATTTCAATGTCAATAGAGTCGCCATCAACGGCAATTTCTATGGGCTCGCATTGGAAAAACAAATAACCATCATCCATGTAGGCCGAGCTAACGTCGCCTTGCGGAATCCCGTTTATTTTTTTATTAAGGTCTTCTGGATTATAAACATCACCTTTCTTGATGGCAAGAATTGTTTCTAAATCTTTGGTTTTACGTAAATAATTGCCTGTCCAAATTATATTTCGATAATAAAAACGAGTTCCTTCGTTGATATTCAGTACCAATCTGATGTTATTCCCATCGGTCGAAATCACTGAGTCAGAAGTTACTTGAGCATCACGGTAGCCCTTTTTGTTATAGTATTCTACGATTTTTTGTTTGTCTTCTTCAAACTTTTTTGGAATAAATTTCGATGGTGTAAAAATACGTAGTGGAGCTTTTATTTTGGTAGCTTTCAGCTTCGATAACACTTTATAATCAGGGAGTTCTGTTATACCAACTAATTGAATATCATCAATTTTTACTTTACTTTTCTTATCAATAGTCACGATAAGGGCAGCATTATTAGCTCTAATTGTATCTGAAATTTGCTTTATCTGAACATTGGTATTCAAGAAACCTTTTTCGATGTAAACACGCTTGATTGTTAGCTGAATATTTTTGATTAAGGCATCTGTGATTACTTTACCTTTATTGGCTTTTACTTTTTCGCTTACAGCATCAATTTCGCCTTTACGGATTCCCTTAAAAACAAACTTATTGAGACGTGGACGCTCACGAAGGTGAATATCAAGCTCAACTTTATCTAATTCTACTTTGATAATATTGATTGCAACATCTTCGATAATACCTTGCTCCATCAAACGGCGAATGGCTGTACTGATTCGCTCGCCTGGGATACTGATTTTATCGTTGATATTTAGACCAGATACCGAAATAAGTGTATTGGGGTCTAAGAATTTCACGCCACTGACCGAGATTTTAGAAATGGTATATTCTTTTGGTTGTTCATAGCTAACACCAGCATCTTTTGCTTGTTCGTATTTACGACCAAGCCCCAAAGGGAATTGTGCTATGGCATTGGTGGTAACAAGCAGTAGAATAAGAAAAGAAAGTAACTTTTGGATACGCATAATATAATAAGATATCAGAAAAATCTATTTGCGGAATGCTTCGATTTTATATATAAATTTAAAAAGCTTTATTCTTTTTTACTTTACTTGCTCACTGGTTTTTCCGAAACGTCTTTCACGGTTTTGGTAAGATGCTATTGCTTCATACAAGTGATTTTTACGAAATTCTGGCCAAAATAAATCGTCCATGAAATATAATTCCGCATAAGCTAATTGCCAAAGTAGATAATTGCTGATGCGATGGTCGCCACCTGTACGAATCATTAGATCAACATCTTCGGTGGCCAAATATTGTGAAAATACACTTTCAGAAATATCTTCAACATCGAGTTCTCCAGTTTTAATTTTCGCTGCAATCTGTTTTGTAGCTTGTACAATTTCCCATTTGCCGCTATAACTTAAAGCCAAAATTAGTGTTAAACCAGCATTGTTTTTTGTTAATTCGACAGCATCCAGCATTTTCTTTCGTGCTGATGACGGAAGACTATCAAGATTGCCTATTGTTTTGACCCTCACATTGTTTTTGTGCAATTCAGGAACCTCTTCAGCAATTGTTTTTACCAATAACTGCATGATTCCATCAACTTCTAATTTAGGGCGATTCCAGTTTTCAGTAGAAAAAGTATATAATGTAAGATATTTTACGCCCAACTCTACACAACCTTCAACTGTATCTCGCACTGATTTAACTCCATGGTGATGCCCGAATATTCGCATTGCACCCTGTTGTTTTGCCCAACGCCCGTTACCGTCCATTATAACGGCAATGTGAGAAGGTAAATTGCCTAAATCAATGTTTTCTTTCACTGGTAAATCAATTAACATTAATAAATTTTCAGAACTCAATTTAAGTCTAAGTGCAAAAAGGATTGCAAATGTAGAAAAAAAGAACGGTGTTTGATAAGTTTTTAATGATTTGTAGCTGATTATGAAGTTTTTGTACTTAAAGTGCTGACGAAATTACAAATGAGTTATAAAAATTAGTTTTAGGTATGTATTATCGACGAGGGGGACAATGAACTTTAAAAAATAAATAACTGATAGAAAAGTTTGTGTAATAATACATATCATTGACTTTGGTACCTGGAGTTTGGTTTTTTTGGAATGAGTACGGAAAAATTACAGAAGGAAGTGTAGAGCTAGGGGCTATTTGAACTATCCCATCTTTATAACCTAAAGCATCAATTAGGTCTATATTCGTCCATCTGGAGCCAAACTCAATCCCCCAGTTCCATTGGTTTTTCCATTCTTTTTTAAATCCAATCCCTAATGCCAAGAAGCTAGGGCTTGACCTTGCTGTATAAGTAGGATTATAAATGGTCGCAAGTTTAGCTCTAGTTTGGATAGTTGTTCCGCCATAACCACCAAAAACGTATGGAGTCCAGTTATTTACTATTCTTGATGCTGTTGTTCGGAAGTTAGCAAAATTATATTCTATTTGCCCTATTCCTTCTAAGATTATTGCACTAAAACTATGCCCTCTTGCTTGATGATAGGGGTCTGATTTTATGGCTTTATCATCACCTGCAATTCCTCCGAACATTCCTTGTACTTTAAAGGAAACAGACCGTGTGCAGTTCATTCGTATAAATGTACTTCCTGCTGGTCGAGCAAAAAAGGGTTTGAACGAAGGCATAATATCTCCTTTATAATTGCATATTCCAACTCCAACTCCAACTTCCCACCTTTGGGAATAGCTAATTGAAGATAACGTAAATAGATAAATTAAAAAGAAAGTCTTTCTTATTATCGAATAATAAATAATCATCAAGGAATAGTTTTTAATGCTTACAAAGAAAATATGAAGTTGTGGGTTTATTTAATAGGCGGACATTTTACTTGGCTCGAAATAATATAGTTCAACGTTATTTGAGTTGTAAAATATGAATCCAGTTTTGGTAACCCTCTTTCACTAATTGGAAAACCGAATACTGCCAAACCATTACTAGAGGGGGTTCCTGGTGTTGCAAGAAAAAGCTGATTTGTAGCAATATCAGCGAACTGTGCTATTCTACTTGCTCCAGTAAAAGCTGAATAGTCCTCTCCAGCACGATTGGCAAAGGCAACACTCAACGGCGATACTGCTAATAAGTCGGCTGGGTCAGGGTAGTCACTATTACCCACATCATCTAAATAATCAGATAGGGTAATTCTTAATCCACTCTCAATTCCTAAATTAAATTTCTCATTTATTTTTATTTTCACACCTAAACCTACAGGAAAAACAGGTTGAATCAATGAGTATGCTTTCGGATAAGTTGGGTTGATGCCTTGTCCTGAAGTTTGTTTATCTCTTAGATTTGTCCAACCTCCTAATAATATATTACTGGTGGCAGGGTTAATGGTGGCGACGTCTCTTGCTTGTGGATTATGGGCAAAAAAACCAAATCCAATAAAGCTGTAAGGCGTTATAAAACTTCTACCTCGAAGACCATTACTGTATTGTGGTAATAAATTAATTAGTCCAGTAATGGTGAATTCTTTTAGGTCATTGCGAAAATGTAAATTTCTCAAAAATGGTTGAAAAAGCTTATCAATATTATGCTGAGAAAACGTATAATCATCACCAGCGATTCTTGCCAAAGTAAAACCTACACGGGCAGCGATTTGTGGGGATAACTGACGGGTATAGTTGATGGTAGCATTCCATCTTACATTTGTGATAAGCCCATAATAGACATAGCCATAGGGTGATAAATCACCAAAATAGTGCGAACTACCGCCACCGATTCCTACGGTAGAATATTGTTTGAGTTTGTTTTTTTTGCTGAAAATTCCAGATTGTGCGAAGTTTTCTTGTGTTTCCAAAAGCACTATCGAAAAACTTAGAATAAGGCCAAATGCCAATTTGTTAGTTTTTAACAATTTCATACGAATTAGTAAGGTTTGTCGAATTTATTTAACGTTAACACAGAAAGGTTTATTGTTAATTTCGGGCATCAATACCCCATTTTAATTTGCCTCTTAATGTACTCAAGAAATCGTCGCCCTCCATTCTTACCATTTTGGCCTTGAAATCTTCCTTCTTGACAGTAATATTTGTTTCTTCGTCAGAGCCGACAATTTTTGCTCTCGAATCCATCGAAACCAGAAAATTATTACTTCTACTTTCAACTTTAAACGAAATTATGCTATCATCAGAAACAATCATTGGTCGAACAAATAAATTGTGCGGACAGATTGGTGTTATAATGAAATTGGCAGAATGTGGCATAACGAGCGGTCCACCGCAACTCAAAGAATAACCAGTAGAACCTGTTGCCGTCGCAACCATCAGTCCATCGGCCCAATAGGTATTCAAAAATTCTCCGTTTATGTAAGCATGTATGACAATCATCGAGGAGGTATCTGTTTTTGAAATCGCTATTTCGTTGAGTGCAAAATTCGTGCCTTCTTCAAAAAGTTCAGTTTCGGAAGCTGCCGAAATCATGGTTCGTTCATCAACGGTATAGTAACCATTAATGAGTTGATAAACAGTACGTTGTATTTTTTCGGGAGAAATGGCAGCCAGAAAGCCCAAACGACCAAAATTGAAGCCCAAAATCGGAATTTCTCGTTTGCCTACGTGTGCAAGAGTTTCAAGAAAAGTGCCATCTCCACCAAGACTAAAAGCAAAGTCGGCATCGAAAATTTCTTCGGGTATGGTATAAACGGCTTTTACATCCAAACGAATTCCAGACTGCAGAAGAATACGCTTGAATGGCTCAGAAATTTGTACTTCAACTTTATGTTGCTTTAATTCGTCAAAAACTTGTTGAATATAAGTAACAGATTCTACATTAAATTTTCGACCGTGTATGGCTATTTTCATTAAGCATAATGAGTGAGTGAATATGAGAATGAGTGAATAAATACAAAATCACAAATCAAAATTCACCTATGAGTTTAGATTAATTGCTACAAAATTACGAAGTAATAATATAAAAGCTATTTTAGATTATTACAAATCGAAGCCTTCACCTTGCAAAGGAATAAAAATTTCTTGAAAACCTACATTACATAAGCGATTTTTAAACGCCATTTGATTATCTAATTCGCCATGAACCAAGAAAAGTTTTTTAACTTTAGAAGCATCCTGACAAGACAAATGTGCTATCATTTCATTATAATCCGCATGACCCGAAAATGAATCCATTACTTCAATACCGGCTCTGACTTCATACCTTTCACCAAAAATTCTTACTTCTTTGGGTTTTGTTTTCAGAATAGCCCCCAAACTTTCGGGTGAACAATAGCCCACCAAAAGAATGGTAGTTGAGGGTTTTTCGATATTATTCTTAATATGATGTTTGATACGCCCAGCTTCTGCCATGCCAGAAGACGAAATAATGATACAAGCTTCATGACTTTCGTTTAGAGCTTTTGATGCTGTCACGTCGATTATATAATGAAGGTTTTCAAAATCAAAAGCATCGCCATCGCATTTGATGTAAGCTAATATTTCGGGGTTAAAGCATTCTTCGTTCTCTCGCATTACCATTGTTGCTTTTACAGACAATGAACTGTCAATATAAACAGGGATTTTGGGCAAAAGTCCTTCGTGTGCGAGTTGGTCAAGAGCGTAAATTAATTCTTGTGTACGATCAACTGAAAAGGCAGGGATGAGTAATTTGCCTTTTTTCTCAACGCAGGTTTCATTTACAATTTTAAGTAAATGGGATTTTATATCTGCTTCTGGCTCATGGAGTTTGTTTCCGTATGTCGATTCACATATAATATAATCGGTTGGTGGAAATGGCTGGGGACTTCTTAAAATTTTATCGTTTGGACGGCCAATATCGCCCGTAAAAAATAGACTTTTTGAAACGTTTTCTTCTTCAAAAGTCAGATAGATTCCTGCACTTCCGAGTAAGTGCCCTGCATCATAGAATTTGGCGGTAACGCCTGCTTCTATCACAAAAAGAGTCTCGTAATCAACTGTTTTGAACAAACTTAAAGCTGCTTCTACATCTTCGCCATTATAGAGCAATTCGTAAGGTTCTTCATTTCGGCCGATTCTTCGTTTATTAATGCGTTCGAGGTCTTTTTCTTGAATAAAAGCCGAATCCATGAGCATTATTTCGCATAAATCCTTGGTAGCTGGAGTGGAGTAAATAGTGCCCTTGAAGCCTTTTTTGACCAAACGAGGCACAAGGCCAGTATGGTCAATGTGAGCATGGCTCAAAATAAGGAAATCTACTTTTTGAGGGTCGAACCCGAAATGTAGATTGAGTTCGGTCGTGCCAATCCCTTGAAAAAGGCCGCAATCGAGCAATATTTTTGTTCCTTTATTGGTCGTAATAAGGTGTTTACTGCCCGTAACTCGTTGAGCTGCTCCATAAAATTGAATTTTCATATACCCAGCCCCAAAGGGCATTTTATTGTTTTTATGCAAATAAGAGAATTTTTTATTTGCATAAAAACAAATGGGCTATGGAAATTTACAAATTCACCCCACGTTTCCATGGAATGAAGTCGTCCTGGCCTAGAAGTTCGGCTTTGGTTAGATAATCTCCATTGGCAAGTCCAACCAACCAATTCAATAAAGATTCGCCATTTTGTTCGATAGTTTCTTCGCCAGTAATGATTTTTCCTGAACTAAAATCAATAATATCGGACATCTTTACGGCCAATTTATTATTAGTCGAAATCTTGACTGTTGGTGTAATCGGGTTTCCGGTTGGCGTGCCAAGTCCAGTTGTAAATAATATAATCGTAGCACTTGAAGCAGCCATTCCTGTTGTTGCCAAAACATCATTTCCTGGCGTACAAAGCAAGTGTAAACCTGCTTGAGTAGGTTGTTCAGTATAATTTAAGACATCGGATATTGGGGCATTTCCGCCTTTTTTAGCAGCACCTGCCGACTTGATAGCGTCAGTAATTAATCCATCTTTAATATTTCCAACTGAAGGATTCATATCAAAAGTTGCTCCTACAGCTGCTGCTTGGTCTGAGTATTCTTTCATTAAATCGGCAAATTTTTGGGCTTTAGGTTCATCAACACAACGATTGATTAATTCTTGCTCAACACCGCAGAGCTCTGGAAATTCAGCCAAAAGTGTTTTTCCACCTAAACTTACCATAATATCGGATAAATGTCCGATAGCTGGGTTGGCAGAAATACCCGAAAAACCATCTGAACCACCGCATTTCAAACCTATAGTAAGTTTGTTTATTGGTGCAGGCTGACGATTTTGTTTATTGATTTCTATAATTCCTTTAAATGTCTCACGAATAGCGTCTGACATCATAGTATGTTCAGAACCATAAGTTTGTTGGTCGAAATATAAAATCGGACGCTTGAACAAGGGGTCACGCTTTAAAACTTCTGCTTTTAAATAATCAATTTGAGATTTCTGGCAGCCTAAACTTAGTACAGTTACACCCGCTACATTGGGGTTTACAATCATTCCAGCAAATAAATCGCAAAGGGCATCGGTATCTTGATTAGTTCCACCACAACCAGTTTCGTGCGTCAAGAATTTGATTCCATCAACATTCGGAAAGATATGTGAAGGTGAAGTTTTGATTACTTCACTGTTTTGGTCGGCCAAGGTGATTTTTTCAAGAGCTTCGGTATTTCCTGAATGAAAGGCAGCTAATAATTCTTTTACTTGATTACGATAAATTTCTGGCTGAGAATAACCTAACTCACGCTCGAAAGCATCTTTTATAATTAAAATATTGCGATTTTCGCAAAAAACTAAAGGTACAACTAACCAATAATTACGAGTTCCGACGCTGCCATCGGCTCGGTGATAACCATTGAAAGTTTTATCTTTCCATGCCGAAACATCCAGCGGTGTCCATGCTGGTGCTGGTTGGCGTTTCTCTACCGAATAGTGGTCTGATTCGTGTTTGAGATTGAATGTTGTTATTTGTGCTCCACGCTTAATTGGTTGGGTAGCATTTCCAACCAAAACGCCGTACATGGTTACGTGGTCGCCGACCGATAAATCTTCAGTAACAAATTTATGTTTTGCCTCAATATCGTGTTGGATTTGGTAACTTTCGTTATTGCAATTAACAATTTCACCAGCTTTTAGGTTTTGTAAAGCAACAATAACGTTGTCGTTTTTATGTAGTTTTAAAACAGTGTGCATAGAAAGAGTTCAGTTTTGTTTGAATATAGCTTAAAACTGATGATAAGAAACGAAGCTAAATCCTTGAAAACCAAGAAAATAAATCTTACTAATCTTGAAAATCATTTTAATCGTATTGGTCGTTGAATAATTATTTTAGCAAATGTAAAGGGTTTTATTTTTTGTTCCAGTTTTGAAAAGTAATTTTGAATGAGGAAAGAGCTAATTTTAGTTTAAATATCAAAAAAATATTAGAATTAAGTTATTTTTCACAAAAAAGTAAAATCGAAAATTGTTGCATTGTTGTTGTTTTGTATGAACATTGTTCGATACCTATTTGCAACAATTTCTAAATCATTTGAAATAAATCTAAAAAAATATTAAAAATGTTTCGTCTTAACAACAAAGTAGCCATCGTAACGGGCGGTGCAAGTGGTATCGGACTTGCTGTCTCTCGACTTTTCGCACAACAAGGAGCGGTTGTACATATATTGGAACTAAATATTGACCAAGCTGAGCGTGAAGCCGATCTTATCAATGCCAATGGTGGAGAAGCCTATTTTCATAAATTAGATGTCTCTAAACAGAAGGATGTGAAAAAAATAATCGACAAAATAGCGAAAGAAAATACTATTGACATCTTGGTAAATAATGCAGGAATCGCCCACGTTGGAACGGTAGAATCGACAACCGAAGAAGATTTAGACCGAATTTACAATGTAAATGTAAAAGGAACTTATAATTGTCTTCATTCAGTTATTCCTTACATGAAAGAACGTGGCGGCGTAATTCTGAATGTGGCCTCAGTTGCAGCAACGGTTGGAATTCCAGATAGATTTGCCTATTCAATGTCGAAAGGAGCGGTTTTTACCATGACCTTGCAGGTTGCAAAAGATTACCTCAAATATAATATTCGTTGTAATAGTATTTCGCCTGCACGTGTCCATACGCCATTTGTAGATGGATTTTTGAAGAAAACCTACCCTGGTAAAGAAAAGGAAATGTTTGATAAACTTTCTAAAACCCAACCCATCGGACGGATGGCAAAGCCCGAAGAAATTGGCTCATTGGCAGTTTATCTTTGCTCTGAAGAGGCAGCGTTTATCACAGGCTGTGATTATTTGATTGACGGTGGTTTCGTTAAATTGAATAATTGATTTGTGGTGAGAACCGACCGACGGCGGCCAACGCTCGGTCGCTTCCAGTTTTCGGTTGTTGATAACTTGTTAAAGAATGGCAACCTTTAAGTGTTTTTCTTAAAAAATAACTAATTTGCTATTCAAAACATCAAAAAATACATGAAAAAGATATTTTTGCTTGGCGGTTTTCTACTTCTTATAAATTTTGTATTTGCACAAGGCATTTCGTTTGAACCCACCATTGAGGCCGCTTTTCAAAAAGCTAAAGCTTCGGGGAAGAATGTTTTTGTGGAATGTTATTCACCACATTGCCCGATTTGTATGAGTTTAGAGCCAACACTCAAAAATTCCGAAGTAGGCAAATTTTACAACCAAAACTTTGTGAGTTTTAAACTCAACGTCGAAGACGCCAAACAAGTGTCTTTCTTGAACAAAAAGAATATTTATTTGCCTGGATTTCCGCTGTTTTTCTACTTTGATAAAGACCAAAACCTTTTGCATATTACCGACCCAACCAATACCCCAAAAGATATTATCAAACACGCCCAAACTGCCCTCGACCCAAATCAACAAACAAGTGGTTTTTGGAAGAAATTTCAAGTAGGCGATAGAGACATAAATAAAATGGTTGGATTGGCATATTATTTACGTATTACGCAAGACACAATAAAAAATAAGCAAGTGGCCGATGCCCTTTATGCCGCTTACCCGAAAAACCAACAGAGTGATAAGTTTAGCTGGGCAATTATGAAAAAGTGTATCATGGATTTGGATAATGGTTTCTCGCAACATTGGCTCAAAAATTTGGCTATTGGAGGGAAATACGAAGCCGAAGAGGGTCATGCTGGTCAAGAAGGTAATGCTCTCGGACGATTATTACAATTAGAGATTTTTTCTCCAAAAGCATCCACTTATTCTCTGGCCAAAGTAAATAAATTGAAAGGCTACATGGAGTTATTGGGGGTTGGGCCTTACGTTACGGCAAATACTTGGCAAATAGAATGCCCAGCTTTGCTTCGTGAAAAAGGACAAGATGTAGCATTTAACTTCTTGAAAGGCTTAATAAACGACCAAACTCAACCTCAGTTACTGGTATATTACGTTACGTTCTACAACAATACATTCCCTGATGGAAAATTTGCAGGTGAAGCCCGACGATGGCTATTCTCTGCTCGACAGCAACTCAAAACAGAGCAAGAAATAGCTAATTTAAACTACGAATCGGCTCGCTTATATCAGAAATCAGGTGATTTGGCCAATGCTAAAAAGGACATCGCTGTTGCAAAAACCAATATTACTGCCGCTAAAGCAAAGGTAACTGACCCTAATCTCAAGAAAGTAGTAGCTTCAATCGAAACAAGTATCAATAAATTGACCGGGGAATTGAAATAATAAGTCCACAGTCCACAGTCCAAATTGGTATAAAATCATCAAATTTTAAATTTTGACTATTGGGCAGAAAGCTGCTAATAGATTACTTTAGACTATACATTTATGACATTATTTAACGTATATCCTCTTTACGACATCGAGCCTGTGAAAGCTCAAGGTTCTTATCTTTGGGACAAGAATGGACAAGAATATCTAGACCTTTATGGTGGCCATGCCGTTATTTCGGTGGGACACACGCACCCATATTATGTACGAAAAATTACGCAACAATTAAAAAACATAGGTTTTTATTCAAATTCGGTGAAAATTCCTTCGCAAGAAGAATTGGCTGATAAACTGGGCAAACTTTCGGGTTTGAAGGATTATTCTTTGTTTTTGGTGAATTCGGGGGCAGAAGCCAACGAAAATGCCTTGAAATTGGCATCTTTTTATAATGGCAGAACGAAAGTAATTGCTTTCTCGAAAGGTTTTCACGGTCGTACATCGGCAGCAGTTGCCGTAACCGATAATCCGTCGATTCAAGCACCTATCAACTTTGCTGAACACGTTCAGATTTTGCCTTATAATGACGTAGAAGCTCTAAAAAAAGCAGTTGACAACGAAACTTGTGCAATAATTGTAGAGGGTATTCAAGGTGTAGGTGGAATCAATGTTGCCACCGATGAATTTATGAAAGCTATTCGTAAGGCTTGCGATAAAACAGGTGCAATTTTTATCCATGACTCAGTACAATGTGGCTATGGCCGTTCGGGAAAATTCTTCACATTTCAGCACAGCGGCGTAAAACCCGATATTATCACAACGGCCAAGGGTATGGGCAATGGCTTCCCAATTGGTGGAGTTTTGATTTCTCCAAAATTTGAAGCAAAACACGGAATGCTCGGCACAACTTTCGGGGGAAACCATTTGGCTTGTACGGCCGCGAATGCAGTTTTGGACATTATCAAAAAAGAAAAGCTGATTCAAAATGCTGCCAATATTGGAGATTATTTCATGGAAAACCTCAAAGGGTTTGCAGGAATAAAAGAGCTTCGTGGACAAGGCTTGATGATTGGTATCGAGTTTGAAAAACCAGTTGGTCCAATCAGAAATACCATGCTTTTTGAACATAAAATATTTACAGGCGTAGCTGGAACGCACACAATGCGACTTTTACCAAGCCTCGCCATGACTATTAAAGAAGCAGATATTTTCTTAGGTGCTTTGAAAAAAGTGCTTTCAAAAGTGTAAAGTGTAGAGTGTAGAGTGAAAAGTTAAAGTCATTTTTCACTCTACACTCTACACTATTTACTTCCTTCCAACACCAAGAAATAAAGCGTCATGCTTTGGGCTTCGTTGATAATCCAAATGTCGTATTCTTCAATGCCCTGCACAAGTGTACTTGAATAGTTCGTTTGATGATAAACGTTTTTTTGAATAACTTGCCGAGAATTAAAAAGCTAAGTACCAAATTGTTCATTTGCAGAACATTTTAGCAGTAAAAACATTAAACATCAACAAAAAGCTACTCGATATAAACAACAATTAACCATGATATTAAGCGAAATTCTTTATAAAGTTTCTCTCCAAGCAGTTTCGGGAAAAACAGATATTGAAATAAATAAAATAGTCTTTGACTCACGTCAAGTGCAAAAAGGAAGTCTTTTTGTGGCTATCAGTGGTACGCAGGTCGACGGGCATCAGTTTATCAAGAAAGCCATTGAGCTGGGAGCTTCGGCCATTTTGTGTGAACATCTTCCCGAATCTCTGAACGAGGGAATTACCTATATTCAGGTCGAAAACTCAGCTCGTGCAATGGGTTTTACAGCGGCAAATTTTTATCAACATCCTTCCAAAAAACTAAAGTTAGTAGGCGTAACAGGCACAAACGGCAAAACTTCAATAGCTACGTTACTTTTTAGGCTTTTCCGCCGACTTGGTTATCGTTGTGGCTTACTTTCTACTGTGCAAAATCAGATAGATGATGATGTTATTCCTTCAACCCACACAACACCCGATTCGGTGAAAGTCAATGAGCTTTTGGCTGAAATGGTACAAAAAGGTGTAAGTTATTGCTTCATGGAAGTGAGTTCGCATGCTGTTGTACAAGAACGCATCACAGGATTAGCATTTGTAGGTGGTATTTTTACGAATCTAACCCACGACCACCTTGATTTTCACGGAACGGTTGATAATTACATAAAAGCTAAAAAAGGCTTTTTCGACCAATTGCCAGCAACCGCTTTTGCGTTGGTTAATACCGATGATAAAGTAGGTAAAGTAATGTTGCAAAATACTGCAGCGAGAAAAGAAACCTATTCGCTCAAAAATATCGGTACTTTCAAAGGAAAAGTGCTGGCTTGTGGCCTTTTGGGCCTGCAAATGGAGATTGATAATAAAGAAGTTTGGTTCAAACTCATCGGCTCATTCAATGCTTATAATTTGTTGGGTGTTTATGGTGCAGCCATTCTTTTAGGCGAAGATTCGGACGAAGTTTTAATGCAATTGTCTGATATTCAACCACCTGCTGGGCGTTTTGAGCAAGTAGTTTCAAAAAAGAACATTGTCGGAATCGTTGACTATGCTCACACACCCGATGCTCTAAAAAATGTTTTAGAAACAATTGTAGATTTGCGGGAAGGCAATCAGACGGGCGGCGTTCCGCAAATTATTACGGTTGTGGGCTGTGGAGGAAATCGAGATACAAGCAAACGCCCAATTATGGCTGAAATAGCTTGTAAAATGAGCGATAAAGTAATTCTGACTTCAGATAATCCAAGAAACGAAGACCCAATGGATATTCTGGTTGAAATGCAAAAAGGTATTCCTGCGATTCACTTCAAGAAAACCCAAACCATCGAAGACCGCCACGAAGCGATTTTGGCAGCCGTAAAAATGGCAAAACCTGAAGATATTATTTTAGTAGCAGGAAAAGGCCACGAAACTTATCAAGAAATCAAGGGAGTTAAACATCATTTCGATGATAAAGAGGTTTTGAGAGAGGCTTTTGGGGAACAATAATGTAGGGCAGATTTGTAATCTGCCATTTTAGCGAGAGTTATCAAAAAATGTTGGGACACCTTCTTATCAAGAAATCAAGGGAGTCAAGCATTATTTCGATGATAAAGAGGTTTTGAGAGAGGTTTTCGGTGAATAATTTTCCATGATTTTGAAATTGAATAAAATTTTCAATAGCCTCCTGCTTTAGCTGGAGGAATCCAAAAATGATAATCCATATTAAAAAATGCCTTTTATCAAAGTATATATTCATTTTGTCTGGAGTACAAAAAATAGATTTCCATATTTGCAAAGTCCAGAAATTAGACAACAAGTTTGGAACCATATCAAGGAAAATGCTCGGAAAAAGGACATATTTATTAATTATGTGAATGGTTTTAACGACCATTGCCATTGTTTGGTATCTCTTGGTAGTGAGCAAACAATTAGTAAAATAATGCAGTTGATAAAAGGAGAGTCGGCGTTTTGGATAAATAAAGATAAACTAATAAATCAATATTTTGAATGGCAAGATGAATATTTTGCTGTTGGGGTTTCAGAATCACAAATCGAAACCGTCAGAAATTACATCAAAAATCAAGAAACTCATCATACTAAAAAGTCATGGAATGATGAATATAAAGAACTGATTTTGCGACATGGATTTGTGAAAATGAAAGATAAGAGTTAATACAATATAATGTTTTAGCTAAAGCTAAATTTGAATTGGTTTTATGTAATCAACAGTCTAAAGCCATCTGGCAATTGAATTTTTAAATTTATGATGACAAATACATTTCAATTGCCTCCCGCTTTAGCTGGAGGATAACAGAGAACAAATCAAATTCAATATTTATTTAACAATCCAATACCATTACACAATAATATTTCATCAATAAATATCAAATTTTATGGAAGCAGAGAATAAGACAATCCCTCTCAATGATTTACACGAAAAACTGGGCGGGAAAATGGTGCCTTTTGGTGGCTTTATGATGCCAGTTCGATACTCGTCCGATAATGAAGAACATAATTGTGTGCGTAATGGGGTGGGTGTTTTTGATGTGTCGCACATGGGCGAGTTTGTGGTGAGAGGCGAGCGTGCAACAGAGTTTTTGCAGTATATTGTTTCAAACGATGTATCAACTCTTTTTGATGGAAAAGTACAATATTCCTATTTCCCGAATAATGAAGGTGGCGTGGTTGATGATTTATTGGTTTATCGTTCGAACGAAAGCGAATATTATTTAGTAGTAAATGCCTCAAACATCGAAAAAGATTGGAATTGGGTAAATCAAAACAATAACTTTGGTGTAGAACTCGAAAATATTTCTGATAAACTTTGCTTATTTGCCGTGCAAGGCCCAAAAGCTTTGCCAACGCTTCAAAAACTGACCGACGTTGATTTGTCAGTAATGGATTATTATACTTTCAAAACTGGCTCTTTGGCAGGAATTGACGACGTAATTATCTCGGCAACGGGCTATACAGGTGCGGGTGGTTTTGAAATTTATGTTTGGAATAAAGATGCCGATAAAATGTGGAATGCTATTTTTGAAGCAGGAGCGGAGTTCGACATCAAGCCGATTGGCTTGGGTGCGAGAGATACACTTCGCATGGAAATGGGATATTGCCTTTATGGTCACGAACTAAACGATACCGATTCGCCATTAGAAGCAGGTTTAGGTTGGGTAACGAAATTCACAAAAAACTTTATTAATTCTGAAGACCTAAAAGCACAAAAACAAGCAGGTTTACAGCGTAAATTGGTCGGTATCGAAATGATTGACCGTGGAATTCCTCGCAGTCATTACGAAATCTGCGATGCCGAAGGAAATAAACTTGGTGAAGTTACTTCTGGAACACAATCGCCAACTTTACAAAAAGGAATTGCGATGGGACACCTGCCAACGGCATTCGCAAAAGTAGGAACGGAAGTTTATATAAAAGTAAGAGAGAAATTATTGAAAGGCGTAGTTACGAAATTGCCTTTTGTGAAAGGTGGAGTGTAAGCATTCATAAGAAATTGGTTTAAAGAAATCATGTTTTTGAAGGTTATTTGTATATAACTTTTTAAATTTAATAAAATTTAGATGAAAATGGTTGTAACAAAATCACCGCAAATAGTTAGAAAATCAGTCTCAAAAGTGCCAGATTACTTAATACACGAAGTAATGGATGGAAAAGCTATCTATTATAAAGGGTATGAAGAAGTATTAAATGGAACAAAAACTTTTGCTGGAATTATGGGTTCAAGTACGCTTCAAGCACTTATTATTACACATTTAATTATTTTACTTGGGAAAAAGGTGGACGACGAAAAGTACACCCTTCTATCAAGCGAAACAGGAATCCATCTGAATAAATACAATAATTTGGCAGGAGATATTCTTATTTTTGAAAACAGTGTTTTACCCATTGAAGCGATTGACGAACATTATGCAACCGTTCCACCCAAAGTAGCCATCGAAGTGGATATTAACATCGAAGCACCTGATTTAGAAATTGATAGTTATATTTTCAACAAAACTCAAAAACTCTTGAATTTTGGCGTACAAAAAGTAATATGGATAATAACTAAATCAAAAAAGGTAACGGTAGATACAAAAAACGAAGATTGGCAAGTAAAAGACTGGAATAAAGATATTGAAGTTTTCGACGGAATAATCTTTAATATCGGGGAGTATTTACGCAAAAAAGGCTCATCTTTTGCATAAAATGAGGGGTATGAACTTTCATATATTAGCCCTTCCTTGATTTTTTTGGAAGGGCTTTTTTCTAAATTGAATTCCTTATAATTTAGAAAAAGAATTGATATGCGGAAACTTTTTCCTTTTCATCATTCAATAATACTGAAAGTATCAAATTCGATGTCTGCTATTTTCGAGCACATATTCTTACAGAAAGACAAAAAGTATATAGAATTAGTTTGTGTTGTTTTTTTATTCTCGAATCCGCAACAGTTTTGTATATTTATTGGTTTGAAATTCAGTTATACTTAACCAAAAATAGTTTGCGAAAATTCAGATACTTAATTGCCTCATTATCAGCGTTTTGTGCCGAGCGACGGTCGCCTCTGAACCTTTGCAACTCTGTGCCTTTTGAGTATAAATATCATTTCTTATCGATAAACGCAATTTCTATTTATTATGCAAAACAAAATTTTATTTTGGGCATTTCTTCTTCTAAGCAGTCAACTTTTTGCTCAGAATCTTCCACCTGCTCTCAACCAAATCAAAGAAACAGATTTAAAAAGCGATTTAGAAGCATTGGCTGGAGTTAATTTTAAAGGACGCTCAGCTGGCACAATTGATGAATTGAAAGCTGCGATGTGGTTAGGCGAAAAATACAGAGCCATTGGCCTAAAACCAGCGGGTGATGATGGAACCTACTTTCAGTTTTTTACGCTCTGGAGAAACCAAATTTCTGAACAAACAAGCATCGAACTGAACAATAAAAAATTGGCTCTTTGGCAAGATGTTTCTATTGCCCAAATGGCAAATACAGCCTTAAACGGAACAATTACGTATTTAGGAAATGCCGCCGAAATAGACACCAATTCTTTGAATGTAAAAGGGAAAATTGTAGCTCTAGAAGCCAATTCAAAAGGTATTAACCTCAATGTTTCGCTACCAACTTGGCGTTATAGTCGGTATATTTATACAAAATACGGGGCTGCCTTAGTTAGAAGAGGAGCAATTGCTATCATTTTTATTGCTGATGATACTGCCGAAAACGCCTGGAAAGATGCCAATGAAAACTTTAAAAGAGGCAATTATGACATTGATGGTGGTGTAAATGTCAATATAACCACAACAGTGCCTGTTTTATGGTTGCATAAAAATTCTAAGAAGGATTTGGAGGGCAACTCGGTAAATCTGAAAGCCAATATTGTGGTGTCGAAATACGCTTATCCTTCGGTGAATATTATTGGTAAAATAGAAGGAACGGACGCTAAATTGAAATCTGAATACCTGCTTTATAGTGGTCATACCGATGCACATGGAGTGCGTAACGAAATCAAAGGTGATTCGATATGCTACGGTGCTGATGACAACGGCAGTGTAAATGTAGCCATGCTTAGCAATGCAAGAGCATTTGTAAAAAATCCAGCCAAACGGTCTGTATTATTTGTTATTCACGGAGCAGAAGAACGAGGGCTTCTTGGTTCAAGGTATTATACAGCACATCCAACAGTGCCTATTGGAAATGTTGTAGCTGTTTTAAACGGTGATATGATTGGAAGAAACCATATCGATAGTGCGACTGTTCTTGGGGCACTTCCGCCACATAGAAACTCAGAAGAATTAATAAATATGACTTTAGAGGCTAATAAAGAAGGCCCCAATTTTAAATTAGATTATACTTGGGACGACGTAAAGCATATTGAAGGCTGGTATTTCAGAAGCGACCACTTACCTTATGCACGTTTAGGTATTCCTTCACTTATGTACACAAGTCTTTTACACCCTGATTATCACACTCCGCAGGATAATGTAGAGAATATTAATTTCCCTAAACTAAAGAAAATGGCCGACTGGATGTACCGAACTGGCTGGAAGGTAGCCAATGCTAAACAAAGACCAGCAACTGATAAGAATTTCAAATTAGAGAGGTAAATAACTTGCCTTTAAAAGCATGTATTGGCTATCATTCAAAATAATTTTCGAATGAGTAAATGGTAGAATATTCTATCATTCAGCTCCACTGCGGTACGCATTCTATCATTAAAATTAACTTACAGGTCCGCCATTCCAAACTTCTTTGTGTGGTTGGAGAAGTGCCAAGCTTCCGTCACGGTTTTCGGCCATCAAAATCATGCCGTTCGATTCGATACCCATCATTTTTCTTGGAGCAAGATTTGCCAAGAAAGTTACTTGCTTACCAATCATTTCTTCTGGTGAAAAGTGTTTTGCAATTCCGCTTAAAATGGTGCGTTTTTCAAAGCCATCATCAACCAAGAACTTTAATAATTTATCGCTTTTCGGTAATTTTTCAGCTTCCAAAATAGTGCCGATACGAATATCCATTTTAGCAAAATCATCGTACTGAATTGTTTCTTTCAAAGCTGGTACTTTGGTATTTTCTAATTCATTCATTCGCTTCGAATCTTGTAATTTTTTCACTTGTTTTTCAATCGTATCATCTTCTATTTTCTCAAATAAAAGACTTGATTCGCCAATTAAGGTGCCAACTGGCAATAAATCTGCTCCGCCTGTTTCGGCCCAAGTTGTTTCGTTTAAGCCTAATTGATTTCTTAATTTTTCGGCCGTAAAAGGCAAAAACGGCTCTGATAAAATCGCCAAATTAGCAGCAATTTGCAAAGCAATATTCATTATCGTTTCGACACGAGCAGGGTTTTCTTTGATAACTTTCCACGGCTCGGTTTCGGCCAAATATTTATTTCCTAAACGTGCCAAATCCATCATATTGGCCAAACCTTCACGGAAACGATAATTTTCGATAGAATCTCCGATTTTCTTCGGAAAATCTGCCAAGGTTGCAATCGTTTCTTTATCGTAATCGCTTAGCTCACCTTGGGCGGGAACGTGTCCGCCATAAAACTTATGCGTAAGCACCACCGCACGATTTACGAAATTTCCGTAAATGGCAACTAATTCACTATTATTCTTAGTTTGGAAGTCTTTCCACGTAAAATCATTATCTTTCGATTCGGGCATATTTGCCGAGAGAGCATAACGCAATACATCTTGCTTATTCGGAAATTCCTCCAAATATTCGTGCAACCAAACCGCCCAGTTTCTCGAAGTCGAAATCTTATCGCCTTCCAAATTCATAAACTCATTGGCTGGCACGCTGTCGGGCAAAATATAACTTCCTTCCGCCATCAACATCGCAGGAAAAATAATACAGTGGAAAACAATATTATCTTTTCCTATGAAATGTACGAGTTTAGTATTTTCATTTTTCCAATAATCTTCCCAGTTTTTGCCGTTTTGAGCTGCCCATTCTTGCGTAAACGTAATGTATCCAATTGGTGCATCGAACCAAACGTATAAAACTTTTCCGTCAGTGTCGGGCAAAGGCACGCTGATTCCCCAGTCCAAATCACGAGTCATGGCACGAGGTCTCAGACCATCTTTCAGCCAAGATTGGCATTGACCAAACACATTTGGCTTCCATTCTTTGTGGCTATTTACGTATTTCTCAATTTCGGGCTGCATACGGTCGAGTGGTAAATACCAGTTTTTGGTACTTTTCATGACAGGTTTTGAGCCTGAGAGCGTCGAACGAGGGTTTTTTAACTCCGTTGGCGAGAGCGTAGAACCACATTTTTCGCATTGGTCGCCATAAGCATTCGGATTTGCACAAGTTGGGCATTCGCCCACGATATATCTATCAGCCAAAAACTGTTGAGCAACTTCATCGAAATACTGCTCGCTTGTTTCTTCATCAAAATAACCTTTATCAAACATCGTTGTAAAAATCTCTTGCGAGTTTTTATGGTGCGTTTGGTTAGATGTGCGAGAGTAAATATCAAACGAAATACCAAAATCAGTAAATGAATTTTTGATTTGTTCGTAGTAAAAGTCAACGACTTGTTGAGGTGTTTTGCCTTCTTTGCGAGCCTTAACTGTTATCGGCACGCCATGTTCGTCAGTTCCACTGATAAATGCCACATCCGCACCTTTAGAGCGGAGATAACGCACGTAAATGTCAGCAGGAATGTAGCAGCCAGCCAAATGTCCAATATGAATAGGGCCATTGGCATAAATCAAAGCGGCCGTAACGGTATATTTTTGAGGAGTTTCGGTCATATCATCTTTAATATTCAAAAATTATTGTACAAAGTTACGGTATTGCTACATAGAAACGAAAAACCCCTCAAAAGTTTTTGTTTTTGACGGTTTTCTGAATTTCTATCAAAGCAATTTACTGTACTAGCTTAAACTTTTTTAATAATCATGCTTAAGAAAAGGGAATACGATAACTTTTTTTTTTGCATATATAAAAATTTGTGACTTATTCATCAGTCCTATCGTCTAATTAGAATGTTGGGAAAATTTGTTTATACCGTAAAAATAATATTAAACCTATTTCTTGAACATTCTAAAACCTTTAATGTACCTTTAAATAAAAATAAAACAATTTTTGCTAACAATTCCAACCTTTTTTATTCGTTTTGAGTCTTATTAGAAATCAAAAATCCTTGCAAGATGAAAATTACTAAATCAATACCCTATATGTTAATTCTTACTTCTTTTGCTCTACTTTTTGTGAGTTGCAATACTGAAATTACAGAAGTTACACCTGTTGAAAACAAAGATTTTTCTGTAATTAATGGTGTAACAATCAAAACTGAAATCTTTTCTGAATTTCAACAAATTAAACAACAAGACCCTGTTAGTAAAAATTATGCTTTGTTGGGCGATACCGTTATTATTTACAAAAATCCAAGTATAAATACAGTTTCGGGCGTTGTACCCGACTTAAAAAGTTTAAAATCTGTAAATGACAATAAACCTCTACGTATGATTGCCATTGGCGGAAGCCTAAC
>CAMAQF010000027.1 GCA_945860265.1 Emticicia agri
GCAAAAGCAAATACTGAAACAATTACCAATGCAATTACATGATTAATAAATAATTTCGACTCAGCAAAGAATAAACCTTGGTCAACAACAGCCGCATTTACACCTTTATTTGCAAATACGCCAGTCAACAACATACCAACCATACCACCAACACCGTGACAAGGGAATACATCTAACGTATCATCCAAGGCCGTTTTGGTTTTAAGATGGGCTAAATAATTTGAAATCAACGAAGAAATTGTACCGATAAAAATAGCATGAGGAATGGTTACGAAACCGGCACCAGGCGTGATTGCAACTAAACCAACAACTACCCCAATACAGAATCCGAGAGCAGAAACTTTCTTGCCATTTGCAGCATCAAGTAATACCCATGCCAAACCAGCAGCAGCAGCAGCAGTGTTTGTAGTAGCGAAAGCCGAAGCAGCCAATGTACCTGCACTTAAAGCTGAACCTGCATTGAAACCAAACCATCCAAACCACAATAAACCTGTTCCCAATAATACGTAAGGAATATTAGCTGGAGGAAGAAAACTACCATCAACGTGCGTACGACGACGTTTTAAGTAAATTGCACCTGCCAAAGCAGCCCAACCAGCCGACATGTGAACTACAGTACCACCAGCAAAATCAAGCACCCCCATTTTGAAAAGAAAACCTTCAGGGTGCCATGTCCAATGTGCTAAGGGAGCATATACAAATAAGCTGAAAAGTATAATAAACAATACATAAGATTTAAAATTGATACGCTCTGCCAATGAACCAGTTACGAGGGCTGGTGTAATTACGGCGAATTTTAATTGGAAGAATGCAAATACTACTAATGGGATAGTTGGAGCAAGTGACCAAGGTTTGCTTTCTAAAACACCAGCAAACATAAAGTGAGTCATTGGATTTCCGACAAAACCTCCGATTGATTCTCCAAAAGCAAGGCTATAACCTACCGTGACCCAAAGAATGGAAATCACACCCATTGCAATAAAACTTTGCAACATTGTAGAAATAACGTTTTTTGTATTGACCATACCACCGTAGAAATAAGCAAGTCCAGGTGTCATAATTAAAACTAAAGCTGTACTAACTAACATCCAAGCGGTATCGCCAGAGTTAATTCCTTCTGTAACAATCGTTGAAGGTACCGCAGGCAGCAATAAAGCAATTACAGCAAGTACTAACAAAATAATCAGCGGGAGCGGATTTTTACGCATAGTGTTTTTAAGGTTTAAATGTTAAACAAAAAAATTATTATTGGTTTTGGTTATAAACAAGTTTAGAATTTAAAGATTAAAGCTCCACCAAAAGTAGATTGAGAATCTTTTGTGTATTTACCATCTTTATCTTCAAATTGAGCAAAATTAACTTTAGATTTAGCGTAACTATCAAGACGGAACTCCGGTTTTAATAATAAATTATCTGAAATAATTACGTTCCCTGTTATGGTAAATGAATTTACTGATGTTCCGTTTCCTTCACGGTTTTTCAATGCTCTAATACCTGATTTATTATCAAAATATTCATAACGTACGCCTAAGCCAAATTTATCAGACAATGATGCCTGTGCGTAAATTGCAGCACCTCCCCAATTTAATTTATCTTGTGAACCATAAGCCGCATTTACTCCCAACAAAAACTTGTCACTAATCTGGTATGAAGTAGTCAAATCAAATAATGAATAATAAGATTTTGCATCAACGCCTTCATCACTTCCAACCCAGTTTACATATAAATTCCATCCTTCAGCAGGTGATATATAAAACTGAGCCATTGTTCCTAATTTGCTGTTATTATCGTCTTTAGAATCAATTCCATTTAGCAAACCAAATGTTAAGGAAGATTTTGCCGAAGTCACAACAGTAGCTTTCAAACCTGTATGATAGAAAGGTCCATTATTGAAAAGATTTGACAATGAGTAATTATAATTGATTGGAGCATCAATTACTTCATAACCTATATGAGTGCCCCACTGTCCAGCGGTGATTGATAATTTGTCAGTAGGTTTCCAAGTCAAGTACGCTTGCTTTATTGCTAATGCAGTACCTGTTGCTTCTTTTCCACCAACCAAAACACGCCCTAAAGCATTGCCATAGTTTCCGAGGTCACTATGATTACCAAAAGTCAAATCAATAACTCCGTCAACTTTATCGGTTGAATAAGTCATTTTAGTTTGAACCAATCCAACTTGAAATTGTCCAACCTTTTGATCAAACGCTCTTTCGAAACCAGATGCACCTAAATTTGACTTGGATTTTGGTGAATTTAAATTTCCGAAGAAATAAGTATCGACATACCCCGAAAAGGTAAATGGACTTTTCTTTTCTTCTGTTTTTGTAGAAGCTTCTTGAGCAAAAACGTTTACTATTGTAAACAATGAAAATGCTGTCAAAATTGATTTTTTCATAATTTTCTATGGTTTAAATTATCATTAGTTATATATAAATATTATGCAAATCTTCTATATATTTTCTATAATTCCAAATTTTAAGTATATAAAAAACCTTTTTTTAAAATAAAAATATATAAATAGCCATTTATATGTTTAATATTTAAACTATTTATTAAAATATTTATATTTTATGTATAAACAAATAATATTCTGAATTATAACCATTTTAGCAAATTATATTCTGAATATTATTTTATCTTAAAATTATACAATTTCAAGATAAATAGAAAAAAAAGCTCCAAATTAGAATTTCTAACTTGGAGCTTTTTTTAGTAGTATATACTTATAACTTTACTAAGCTGTTATTGCTATATTATACTTCAGCGTGAAGCCATGCTTTTTTGGCGAGTAAAGTATCGTTGTCCTCTTCATGGTCGGGGTCAGGAACACAGCAATCAACTGGACATACTGCCGCACATTGTGGTTCTTCATGGAAACCATGACACTCAGTACACTTATCCGAAACAATGTAATAGAATTCATCGGAAACGGGAGTCATTGGGTCTTTTCCACCAATTACAATTCCGTCTTCTAATTCAACTTCTGTAAGTTTTGTACCACCAGCCCAAGTCCATTCTACGCCACCTTCGTAAATTGCAGTATTAGGACATTCTGGTTCGCAAGCACCACAATTGATGCACTCGTCAGTAATTATGATTGCCATACTCTCTCAATATATTTAATAGTTTACCAAACTTTAAACAAATATAAGACTTCAAAGTTTCAGTTTACTTGTATTTTTGTAAGATTTTATAAACGGACAATAATTTTCTAAAAATAATGCAATATAAAAAACATATTATTACATTTTCAAAACTTGGTGATTTTATAACACAGAATTTAGACACCGAAGCCATGAAACCATTATTTTTAGGTACTCGAAATGAGAATGGTTGGTTTACTGAAGATAATGTAAAATTGGCAGTCGAAAACATAGCTAAGATTTATTTGAATGAAATAGCATTAGAAAAATTTGCTCAGAAATATGCTTCAAGTGATAATTTCAATCCAAAAAAAATAGGTATCGTTATGGCTGGTAATATTCCAGCTGTAGGTTTCCACGATTTACTATGTGTGGTTTTGTCGGGAAATATTGCTTTATTAAAACTTAGTTCAAGCGATACGGCATCAATGTCATTTCTAATCAATAAACTCTACGAAATTGACCCCGAACTAAAGAATATAATCATTATTGCTGAAAGGCTCAATGATGCCGATGTACTTATTACAACTGGAAGCGATAATACCGCTAAACATTTTGAGTATTATTTTGCATCTAAACCACGAATTATTCGTCGAAATCGAACATCTGTAGCAATATTAAATGGGAAAGAAAGCCGTGCAGAATTGGCCGATTTGGGAAATGATATTTTTCAATATTTTGGTTTAGGATGCCGAAATGTATCAAAATTTTATGTGCCAATAGGTTATACTTTTGATAAATTTTATGAATCAATCGAATATTGGAGCACAATTCAGCTTCACCACAAATACAATAATAATTACGACTATAATAAATCTATTTATTTGGTAAACAGAATACCGCACCTCGATAATGGATTTTTGCTTCTGAAAGAGGACTATGCTTTGGTGTCGCCAATTTCTGTTTGTTTTTATGAAACTTACGAAAGCGATGCACATTTAGAACAATTATTAGCTAAAAATGCTGAAAAAATCCAATGTACGGTTTCAACAAATACACGTTTCTCAAATAGTTTCAGATTTGGCGAAGCACAAGTTCCCAAATTAGAAGATTTTGCCGATGGAATTGATACGATGGAATTTTTGATAAATTTGTAGAAAAAAAAGGAAGCTTTCAGATTGGTGTCCACCATTAACGAAAGCTTCCTTAAAGGCATTATAAGACTATATTTATCTTCAAAGCCATTTACTATCGTTTCAAAAGCTTCAAATATTTGTACCTTATACGGATTCTCTGATTTAACAATTAATGTATTATAGTAAGTCAGTTCCACTTCAAAATCTTTAATTTGAATTGTATAATTTACGAAATTATCGTTAAAGCGAGTAAACCAAGACGTAAATTTTCTATTTCGAGCTTTGTGCTTTCTATCTTTAACATCGCAAAAATAAACAATAACTTTATCACGGTCAACCATGAAATCATTCACAATTTCAGCAATTGTAATCCCAATATTATTATCAAAGGCTGGCTGAAAATCTTTAAAATATTTGTCTAAAGCAATTATAAACTCGTAGACATTATTTGCAAAAAGAGGATATTCTGAGAACAAATCGGGTATTTCAGAGAAAGCAATTCTATAAATAACACCTGAGTTAGTTAAAAAAGAATACTGAGTTTTAGAGACGTTTTTAATGAAAACGTAAGGGCTACTCATTGCTTTTTAATCGTAATTCTGCTATTAAAGTGTCAAATGAAGTATCCTTCTGAACTTTTTCTATTTGTTTTTGCAACCTTTTTTGCATAGTACGCCCAAATAATACACTTCTGACCTGGACATCATTTTTATCAACTTTTTCTAAAATTTTCATAGCTTGACAGTTTTAATTTTAAAATTAATAAAAACCAAGAATTTTATCCCAATTTATCAAACAAACTTCAATTTACTATTCTTCAAGCATTTCATGGCTTTTTCTAAACCACTAATTGTCAGCGGAAACATTCGGTTATCAGACCATTTTCTTATTTCTTGAATTGTATGTGTATATTGCCAATAACCATTATTAATGGGATTAAGCCAAACCAAATTCGGAAATTTATTTTTGAATCTTTCGAGCCAAACCAAACCAGCCTCTGCATTATAATGCTCAACGCTTCCTCGTATCTCTGACAATTCCCAAGGCGACATTGAAGCATCGCCAATGAAAATTACTTTATAATCTTTATTATATTTATTCAGAACATCCCAAGTTGATATTTTATCTTCATATCTTCGACTATTATCTTTCCATAAATATTCGTAAACACAATTATGAAAATAATAAAACTCTAAATTTTTGAATTGATGTTTAGCCGATGAAAAAAGCATCGAACATTCTCCTATAAAATCATCCATCGAACCTCCAACATCAAGCAAAAGCAATATTTTAACCCGATTTTGTTTAGATGCTTGCATTTGTATATCCAAATAACCAGCGTTATTGCAAGTTCGGTTGATGGTTTCGTTCAAATTTAGTTCATCTTCCAAACCTTCACGAGTCAAAATACGCAAACGTCGCAAAGCCATTTGGGTATTTCGAGTATTAAGTTCTAAATTATCGTCATAGTTTATAAACTCTCGTTTGTCCCAAACTTTAGCAGCTGTTTTATTTCCACTATTTCCACTAATTCGCACTCCTGCAGGATTATTTCCCGAATTTCCGAAAGGAGAAGTTCCGCCTGTGCCAACCCATTTGCTACCACCTTCGTGGCGTTCTTTCTGTTCTTCGAGGGTTTTCTTTAGTTTTTCGAGCAACTCTTCTAAACCTCCAACAGCATTTATTGCTTCTTTTTCCTCATCAGTTAGTTCACTTAATAGTTTATTTACCAGCCAACTATCATCGATATTATAGAAATTTTCTAATTGAATTTGTTCGACTCCTTCAAAAAACTGTCCAAAAAGTTTATCAAATAAATTAAGATTTTGTTCATGCTTTACATAAATGGCTCGACTCAAAAAATAAAAATCCTCGGTACTATAGGCTACAACTTCTTTTTCAAGTGCTTCCAACAATGTCAGATGCTCTCGAATATTTACTTTGAGATTATTTTCTCTAAGATGGAAGAAGAAGTTGGTTAGCATAAATTAAAACAAATGTTTTCACCTCGTTAAATCAAAACCAAAATTACGAGTAATAGCAAACTGAAAAGTTAAAAACGTGTCCTACTTCACCCCTTTCTCCCTCAAAGCCTTAAACAAATCATAATCAGATTCATTTTTGAGCAATGCACCGAGATAAGGTGGAATTTCATTCATTTTATTCAAATCGTCTAAATCTTCGGCTGAAACTTTTCCGACTAAAAGCAATCGCAGCCAATCAATTAATTCGCTGGTTGATGGTTTCTTCTTGATATTATTTACCTCTCTGATACCAAAAAAGGTTTTAAAAGCGTTTATTAGCAACGTTTCTTCGAGATTCGGATAATGGACATCTACAATTTGTTGCATAGTTTCTTTATCTGGAAAACGAATAAAATGGAAGAAACAACGTCGAAGAAAAGCATCGGGTAATTCTTTTTCATTATTTGAAGTAATGATAATTATCGGACGATGTTTGGCTTTGATGGTTTGTTTAAGTTCGTAGCAATAAAATTCCATACGGTCAAGCTCCTGCAATAAATCATTCGGAAACTCAATATCGGCTTTATCAATTTCATCAATCAATAAAACCGAATGCTCATCAGTATCGAAAGCTTCCCAAATTTTACCTTTTTTGATATAATTTTCTACATGTTGCACTCGGTCATCTCCCAACTGTGAATCTCTGAGCCTTGAAACGGCATCGTACTCATAAAGTCCTTGCTGGGCAGATGTGGTAGATTTTACGTGCCAAGTAAACAATTGTTTGTTGAGAGCCTTTGCCACCTCAAAAGCCAATAAAGTTTTTCCAGTTCCTGGCTCACCTTTAATTAACAAAGGTCTTTGCAAAGCGACAGCCGCATTAACGGCAATTTGAAGTTCACGAGTAGCTACATAGTTAGAAGTACCTTGAAAACTGGCGTTTTGTTTGTTTTCCATATTAGAAAGAAATGACGAATGATTCGAAAGACGAATGATTGGCTACAAATGAGGAATAATCTGACAGGGTCAAATGAGCGATGAAGATTGACGAATTTTCTTCAAGCAGTTATAAAATATCATTTATCACTCAATATTCGTAACTCGTCTATCGAAAAAATCGTCATTTGATTTATTCCTCTTCTTCACTTGTAAAACTGTATAATGTTGGATCAAGCTCTAGTGTTCCAGCATTGAAATCGTTGATAAATTTTGTGATTACTGCATCAGTAATTTCTTCTACATTCAACGACACATCTAAACCAATGCCGTATTCAAAATCGGTTTCTACCTCAACAAATTCTGACACTTTTATCACTTCTTCTTCTTCCAATTCTTCGATAATTTCTTCGAGTATCAACTCTAAATCTTCATCTTCTTTATGGTTTGGCTTGCGTTTGTCAATTTCTACATAGTTTGGATAGGCTTTTTTCATACGAGATTCGGCTTCTTCAAAAACCAAACTGCTATGATTTAGTCGAAGTGTGCCCATTACGGCATCAAAAATAACTTCTTTGCCTTCGTGTTTGCCAACAAACTGAAAATGAGCAAATTCGCCAGAATCGTTCATGCCATCTTCATCCTCTACAATCACATACGTTTGTCCTTCTTGCTCACACTCTTTTTTGAGTTCGGCAATTTCAACTGGGTCGAATCCTTCGTTCATATTTTTTATTTGTTTATTACGGGGCCGCCCGTGCGGTTAATAAAAACTGTTTATTATAAAATACTAAAAACACCTTATTTAGACTTTAACCTACAATTCTGACTCCTTTAATTTCTTTTCTAAAATTGAAAATAAATAAATTGAGAGTTATTATAAACGCCAAAGCATAAAATCATCATTAAAATCAGGTAATATGCACACCAACGCTGCCATTTTGGTCGATTTTCAAAATCGAGTACAATATGATTGCCACGTTGTTGCCACTGCACAAATTCTAAAATTACCACAGAAATAATGATTAAATATAGGTCATTTTGACCAATTAAATCAATAATTTGAAATAAAGAATGTGAATTAGATTTGAAAATATTTTTGACAATATAAAAAGAATCAGCATTTGAATGAGCCGCAAAGAAAATCCATGCAAAAGCAACTAAAACAAACGTAATTGAAACATTGATAAAATCTTTCAAAAATTTTGATGGAAGAAATGATAAAATTTTATCTTGAAATGATTTGGTTAATTGTCCAAAAATCAAATATACACCATGTAATCCTCCCCAAATCACAAAATGCCAACTAGCTCCATGCCAAAGCCCAGACATCATAAAAACAAAGAAAAGATTGAAATATCTACGGTACTCAGCTACTCGATTTCCACCGAGAGGAATGTACAAATAATCTCTAAACCAAGTCGAAAGAGAAATGTGCCATCTACGCCAAAACTCTGAAATATTTTTAGAGAAATACGGTCTATCGAAGTTTTTCATTAAATCAAAACCCATCACTCTTGCCGAACCAATGGCAATATCCGAATAACCTGAAAAGTCGCAATAAATTTGAAAAGTAAAGAAAATCGTAGCTATGATTAGCGGAAGGCCTTGATAATCATTTGGCTGACCATAGACTTTATTAACAAATATTGAAAGACGGTCGGCAATAACGACTTTTTTAAACATTCCCCAAAGCATCAAACGCAAGCCACTTTTTGCTAATTCGTAGCTAAACTCATGTTTCTCGTAGAACTGATGGATCACATTTTGTGGACGCTCGATTGGACCTGCCACCAACTGCGGATAGAACATCACATAGAGAGCATAAATACCAAAATGTCGTTCCGCTTTCTGATTACCACGATACACCTCAATAGTATAACTCATGGCTTGGAAAGTATGAAACGAAAGTCCAATTGGCAAAATAATATCCCAATGTGGCAGTAGATTTACGGGAGAAACTTTAAAGAGGACTGAATTAAAATTATCAATGAAGAAATTATAATACTTAAATACCGATAGCACACCAATATTGACTACTAAGCTCATTATCAATGCTGATTTCCGCCCTTTCCCTTGCGATTCTTCAATCCAAATTCCAGCGAAATAATCAATGATAATAGTAAAGAATAGAATTAATATGTAAATCGGAATGAAAAAGCTATAAAATACGCAACTTGCCATTAGTAAATGAAACCAACGGTATTTTTGCGGCATAGCAAAATAAATGAGGGTAACGAGTGGAAAAAATATTAGAAATTCAAAAGAATTGAAAAGCATATTTGGGAGTTCTGAGTTCTAGGTTTAGTTTCAACCCAAAAATAAATAATATTTCAAAGTTCCGTGTTTATTTTGATTTATGAAAGTTTTTTGCCAAAAACCGTTCTGAATTGAAACATTATTAAATCATAAATGCACCGAAGATACTTCGGTGCATTTATTTACAAATCAATAACAAATAAAATTTTTTTTAAATAATAGATTGATAGACGTTAATCAAAATACCAGATATTGCATTTTCAAGACCAATAATACAATTTAGAATAAACTTCTATCTATTTCAAAACCTTCTAAATAATCAGACACTCTTTTTACAAATTGACCGCCAAGTGAGCCATCAACAACTCTGTGATCATAGGTATGAGAAATAATCATTTTCTGACGAATCCCAATTGTATCCCCTTGTGGAGTTTCGATAACTGAAACCTTTTTCTGAATTAAACCAAAAGCTAAAATCGACACTTGTGGTTGAACCAATATCGGTGTGCCTGCAATATTACCAAACGAACCTATATTAGAAACAGTAAGTGTTCCATCTGCCAAATCATCGGCTTTCAATTTATTATTTCTTGCACGATACGTAAGGTCATTTATTTTCTTTGTTAGACCAATTAAACTATAAGAATCAGCTTCATGAATAACAGGTACTATCAGATTACCATTAGGTAAAGCAACCGCCATTCCAATATTAATTTTCGCTTTTTTAATGATTTTATCACCGTCAACCTGCACATTTATCATCGGAAAATCTTTGATTGCCTTCACAACAGCTTCAATCAGTAATGGTGTAAAAGTGATATTCTCGCCAGTATCTTGCTTAAACTTAGCTTTGGTTTTATCTCGCCAAACAGCAGTGTTTGTCATGTCGGTTTCTACGAATGAAGTAACATGCGGAGCAATGCGTTTCGATTCTATCATTCGCTCGGCAATCATTTTACGCATCCTATCCATTTCGATGATTTGGTCGCTTCCTGAAGATATAATAATACGCTCAACTGGAACGGATACAGAAACCCCTTGTTTCAAATATGATAGAATATCGGATTTAGTAAGCCGACCTTCTAAGCCTGTGCCTACAATTTTATCTAATTCTTCAAACGAAATACCTTCTTCTTTGGCAATATTTAGCACCAAAGGCGAATAAAATCTATTATTTGAGGGTATTGAAGTTTTTACAGTAACTGTATTTGTAGTTAGTAAATTTACGAAATCCCCAACGGGTTCTTCCATAAATTTTTCAAGCTCAGTTGTTAGAACCAGTTTTGTTTCTTCAATAATTTTTGTTTGCTGATTGGTTTCGTCTCCAGCTATTTCAATGATACAAACAGCTTTTCCTATTACTGCTGTCTCGCCTTTTTGAACCAAAAATTCTTTAATTATTCCTGAATGGGATGCACCAATTTCTGTGTCTATTTTATCAGTAGCAACTTCCAAAATCATATCATCAGCTTCAATTTTATCACCAACATTTTTTAGCCAGTTTAAAACTGTACACTCAAAAATACTTTCGCCCATTTTGGGCATTATCATTTCAATTAAAGCCATAGTTTATAGTTTTGTTGAAGTTTCATTTATTGCCCATTGTCAATGGACGATGGCCGATAGTTCTATAACAATCATTTTTCAATGATAACTTTCGTAAAAGATTAACTTTCATAATCTCCGTTTATCATTTTTCGGAGTAAATTTAAAGCCACAACGCTACCATACTGAATATTTGTATCTCGTTGATTGGCCATTTGAACTTTTCTTGCAATCGTACGGCTTTCCATGGCACAAGCAATCCATAGTGTACCAACGGGTTTTTCGGGCGTGCCACCATCCGGACCAGCTACACCGCTTGTTGCAATCGCAAAATCGGTTTTCATCAATTTCCTTACACCTTCTGCCATTTGTGTCACAGTTTCTTCACTTACAGCTCCATGTTGAGCAATAGTTTTGGAATTTACTCCTAAAACATTGATTTTTACAGAATTATCATAACTTACAACACTTCCCATGAAATAAGCAGAACTTCCTGCCACTTTCGTAAACATGTGCGAAATATATCCACCAGTACAACTTTCTGCAGCCGAAACTGTTAATCCTTGTTTCTTCAATTCTTTACCGATAGCAATTTCTAAATCATCATTATCAAAACCAAAAACTGACGAACCAATCAATGGCATAACCTTTTCGATTTCAGCATTAACATCTTTTGTGAGTTGATCTTCATCAATTCCAACGGCCGTAAGTCTTAATCTCACTTGACCGAAACTTGGTAAATAAGCTAGTTTAATATGGTCAGGCAAATTATCTTCCCAAGATTCGATTTTTTCAGCTAAAAACGATTCTCCGAATCCTATCGTACGAATCATTTTGTGGTAAATTATTGGTGTTTCAAAAAAAGCTTTAAGTCGAGGAATCACCTCATTTGACATTAAATATTTCATTTCGTGTGGTACACCAGGCATTGAAACAAAGACTTTTCCATTATGCACAAACCACATTCCTGGAGCTGTACCAGTCTTATTTGCTAAATAAGTACATCTGCTCGGAATAGCTGCTTGTTGGCGGTTCAGTTCGGTCATTGGGCGACCTCTTTTCAAAAAGAAATCAGTAATAAACCCCAAAGCATCTTCATTGATAACAAGTGCATCATCAAAATACTTACAAAGCATTTTCTTTGTAATATCATCTTTTGTTGGCCCGAGCCCGCCTGTTAATAATACGATATTGGCACGACTTTCTGCTTCATCCAAAATCTGTAAAATCTTATCTTCTTGGTCACCAACTGACGATTTTCTGACTGTCTTTATGCCTATTTTATCTAACTCTGTACTCATCCATTGCGAATTGGTGTCAGTTATTTGTCCATACAAAATTTCATCACCAATTGTTACTACTTCCGCTAATATAGGTCTCATAAATAGGAAACTTTAAATAAAATATGTAATAAAAGCTTAGATTTGTGTCTTAAAAACTTTCACGGCACAAAAATACAATTTTCGCTGTTGATTCGTTAGATAGACAATTAATTATTCACAAAAACAATTAGAAAATTCATTCAAATGAAAAGATTACTCTTTATTTCCCTATTAATCAGTATTTTGACCCTTCAAAGTTGTGCTGGTCAAAAGATTAATCTTGGAAAAGTTTTAGATAATGTTTTAAGTAAAACGCAAGGCGGAGGTGCATTGACCAACGATGATGTGATAATTGGTTTGAAAGAAGCCTTGAGTGTGGGCATCAATAAAGGAGCAGATAGTGCTACAAAAATAAATGGTTTCTATCTGAATCCAAAAATTAAAATACCGTTTCCACCAGAAGTTCAACGAGTTGAGAATACACTACGTAAAATCGGTTTGGGCGGTGAAGTAGATAAATTTGTGGTTTCACTTAATCGTGCTGCTGAGGAAGCTGCCAAAGAGGCAAAACCAATTTTTGTAAATGCGATATTGAGTATGTCGTTTTCGGATGCATGGAGTATTTTGCGTGGCGATAAAAATGCTGCAACGATGTTTTTGAAACGAACTACCTCAACTAACTTAATTCAAGCATTTTTGCCTATTATGGATAAATCACTTCAAAAAAACCAAGCAACAAAATATTATACAGATTTGGCAACAACCTATAATGCGTTGCCATTTACACAAAAAGTAAATCCCGATTTAAAAGGCTACGCTACTCAAAAGGCAATTGATGGTTTATTTATTTTGGTTGAACAAGAAGAAGCAAGAATTAGAGAAAATCCATGGGCTCGTACTAGTGAAATTTTGAAACGAGTTTTTGGAGCATCTTGATTACAATGCTTAATAATAAAATGTCAATAAACTGACAAAAAAGCTATAAAACCTTAAGTTTTTAGCTTTTTTGCCAGTTTATTCGCTCAATTAAAATACCAAATTACCTACTTTAATGAATTACCATAACCAACAATCAAAACTGAAAGAACAATTGTTAAAATCCCTGCAATAATAGTTGTCAGTGTTTTCTTAGAAACGCCTTTCCATTCCTTCAGAACTAATCCCCATGAATTGGCAACCAAGATAATGAAGGCCATGTGTAAAATCCATGAACTAGGACCATTACCAAGTTTACTTTCACCCATTCCGTAGAAGAAGAATTGTAAAAACCACGTTGTTCCAGCAATTGCCGAGAAAACATAGTTCTTAAACAGTGGAGTTTTTGAGTTTGAATAATCCCCAAAGGTCTTATTTGAAAAATTTAGATACATACACCAAATCAAATTGGTAGTAAGCCCACCCCAAAGAATTACAATATATACAACATTGTTTCTGAACAAGAACTCACCTTGGTTTGAATTTTGTGCGACCCAAATTTCATTCGCTACATTAGACATACTTGAACCAGCTTCGATTCCAAAGCTAAAACAAGCACTCAGCACGCCCGAAATAACCGCAACAATTAGTCCTTTTGAAATTTGAAATTCCTCATTAGATTTATCTGCACCCACAAGGTCTTTGTCTTTCATTCCACCAGCTTTTCCACAAATCACAATTCCAACGACACAAACAAATAGGCCTAAAAGCACCATTTGCCCCCAATTGGTAGTCATCAAGACAGTAATTGTGTCTTTTCCAGCAGTTGGTACAAAATCGTAAAAAATTGAAGGAATAATTGAACCAAAAACTGAACATAAACCTAGGATAATTGAACTACCAAGTGAAACCCCCAAATAACGCACACCAAGCCCGTAGGTGAGACCACCAATACCCCAAAGCAAACCCAACAAGTATGTCCAAAAAAGCGTATTTCCAGCTTCTCCAGCGATGATTCCCCAAAAATCAGGTATGGTCAAATAAGCAGCCAATGGCGGAACAATCAACCAAGAGCAAAGCCCGCCAACAATCCAATAACTTTCCCAAGCCCAGCCCTTAACTTTTTTGTACGGAATGTAAAAACTTCCGGAAGCAAAGCCACCCAAGAAATGGAAAATAATACCTAATATTGCAGTCATTTTAGTAAAAAAGGTTAGTTATTATTGTAGTTTTTCAATAATTAATTATCCCAAAGAAATATTGAGAGGCTAAAAATACTATCCTGTACTCTCATGCGAAAGAGAATTTGTGTTTTTTTTCTAAAATAACTTTAACTTCAAATAGATTTATTTTGAACTTTATCAACAAAAAACCAATTATTTATTAAACATTTATAGAAACAAATATGAAAAAATCAGAAATTAATTTTACAATAGAATTAGATGAAACACGTATTCCTAAAAGAATTTTTTGGGATGCTACTGAAAATCCAAACGAAGGAATTAACGAATCGAAAGCAATTGCGATTGGTGTTTGGGACCATTATCACCGTGGTTTGCTAGGCATCAACCTTTGGACAAAAGATATGCCAGTCGATGAAATGAAGCATTTTGCAGTAGATATTGTAGGAAACGTAGCACAATTGTTAGCTGATGCAACAGGAGACAAAAAATTGATAGAAATATTAGAAAGCACTTGCCGAAGCATGAAACGCCACATTGACGAAGAAGAGAAGGCGAGTTCTGCATCATAAGTTCTGAATACAAAAAAAATAAATGCTGAATCCTGATAAAAACAGAATTCAGCATCAATCGGTAGACACCATAAGAACTCAAAATATACTAATTTATTCCTTCTTTGGCGTAATAATATTTGTCCAAGTCAAAAACCTAATCACTGGATACGTTGGGTCGAATTCATACCATTTCTTTGCAAAATTAACTGACATTGGGTGTTTGTGGTGATTATTTTGAAATAACTCACCCATCATCAAAACGTCAAATATTAATGAATTTTTTGATTCATCATGGTTATCAAAATTTGAATAACCATATTTATGCCCAGTCCAGTTTACAATTGCACCGTGAATTGGCCCCATCAAAAAGTGTATTGGCAGTAAAAAGAAAAAGCCCCAATGTACATCAAAATAAAAGAATCCAATAACATAAAAAGAAATGTAAGAGACTGCCCAAAATAGGCGAGACACCCAATTATCTCCGATTTTATCAATCAGATTCCACTCAGGTAAATCTTTCTCAAAACGCTCTTCAATTTTGTATTTATAGTTCAAAACAGCATTATAAATATATTTTGTTTTCCACATCATCGTAAACAAATTTTCGGTGTGATGCGGAGAATGTGGATCTTTTTCGGTATCGCTATATGCATGGTGCATTCGATGCAAAACCGCATAAGAACGAGGGTTTAAATAAGATGAACCTTGAGTTAGGTATGTAAATAAATAGAAAAAACGTTCCCAAAATTTGTTCATAGTAAACATTTTATGAGCAGAATAACGATGCAAAAAAAATGTTTGACTGAAAAGTGACAAATACCAGTGGGCAATAAAAAAAGATAGTGCAGCTACCATGCTTATACGATTAGGTTTTTTTTTGTTTTTAATAAATTACAAATATAGAAGTTTAACACAAAAGAAGTAGAGAATGTTACTTACGTATGTATGCAAAAACAAAAGTTCTTCAAAATATCCTAAATATTTTCTACAAAATATACAATTTTAGTAGTTTGTGAAGGCAAATTGAACCAAATTTGCCCCCATTTGAAGAGCTTTTTGACGCATTTCTTCTGGATCATTATAAACGCTTCTATCTTCCCATCCATTACCTAAGTCGCATTCATAACTAAAATAACAAACCAAACGACCTTGCCAAATAAGTCCAAAACCCTGTGGTGCATTGCCATCATGCTCATGTACTTTTGGTAAACCAGCCGTAAATTTATACTTCTGTTGATAAACTGGATGTGAAAAAGGTAGTTCAACGAATTCTAATTCTGGAAAAACTTTTTTCATTTCACGACGTATAAACTTATTCAAACCATAATTATCATCAATGTGCAAAAAGCCTCCCGAAATCATATAGCGACGTAAATTTTGTACTTCGCCATCATTGAAAACTACATTGCCGTGACCAGTCATGTGAATGAATGGATATTGAAAAATATCAGTACTACCTACTTCAATTATATCTTCTTCGGGGAAAATATTCATTTTTAAGTTTTGGTTACAAAACTTAATTAAATTGGGCAAAGAAGTTTTATTAGCGTACCAGTCGCCTCCACCACCGTATTTTAGTTTACCAATTTTGATGGTTGGCTGTTGTGCAAAAGCAAAGTTTAAAGAGATGATACTTAGAATCGACAGAATATATATTTTCATAAAATTATTTAAAGGCATTTAAAATTGCACAGGCAACAACTCCTGCGGTTTCAGTACGAAGTCTTGAATTTCCGAGTGTAACCAGCTGAAAACCAAAGTTTTGTGCAAGCATAATTTCATCTTGAGCAAAATCACCTTCGGGTCCAATCATCAGTAAAATTTTTTTCTTATTTGTAGCTACCTCTTTCAATGGTTTTGCATCATCAGTCAAATGTGCTAGAAATTTAGCTTCAAAATTGGCAGTTTGAATAAATTTATTAAAATCCATCAACTCATTTACTTTTGGCAAATATGCCTTCAACGATTGTTTCATTGCAGAAATAGCTATTTTTTCAAGCCTTTCAGTTTTTTGATTTTTGCGTTCAGAATGTTTTGTTTGGATTAACGTAATTTCATCGATGCCAATTTCTACGCATTTTTCAATGAAATATTCAATTCGATCGGCATTTTTTGTTGGAGCAATTGCAATGTGTAGATAATATTCTCTTTTTTCAAATTCTCGCTTTACGGATAAAATCCTAACCTCACACTTTTTTTCGTAAGCCTTCGTAATTTCACATTCAAACAAGCCACCTACTCCATCGACTACATAAATTTTATCTTTGATATTTTTTCTCAAAACCTTCACACAATGTCTTGAATCTTCTTCACTTAAAAATGGAGTTTTCTCAATATTAGATTGATAAAAAAGCAGCATATTTAATTATTTTTACAACCACCAATTTCGGCCGAAAAGTCACTACCCAATTCGGCATCAAAACCAGGATTCAAATCTATAGATTTTTTAGCAGTCAAAGATAAGGGTTTTGTTTCAGTTATTGATACTATTGTAGTAATAGATGTATTGGCTCCAATGTAGGCAACTAAGGGTAAAATCTTTAAATTAACATTTTCTAGGCATTTTAAGATTACTTCTTTAGTATTGGATTTATTATTTGGCACATTTTCAACAAAAACTCTATAAAAATACGTATTCCCAAGTTGGGTTTGTGTATCGAAGAAAATATCACCTGCAATCTGACCTAATTCTCCAAAGTTAATATTGTCATTTGAACGTTCGATACGATATTTCGTTTGTGCATTACCATTCCAAGTAAGTTTAACTTGAATATCTTCATTGACTTCAGTATTCAAATTTATAGTAACTGGGGGTGGAATAATTACTGGAGTCTTGCCATCAATCGATATATCATCAAAGCTAAAAGCACGCATTCCATATTTGTTTTTTAGATGAACACCATTATAAAAACTCACACCAAACTGACCATAGGAATTTGGTAAATAAGATACCTTTTTAGCATTTTGAATGTCAGAAACCGTTAGATAAATCTTATTTCCTTGTGCTTCACCGCTTTGCACAACATCATTTTTACCATCAACGAAGATATAATCTTTCATACTCCAAGTTTTGCCTAATGCAACCGAATCTTGAGGATAAATCATTTCCATACCTTCATCAAACTCTAAAACCAATTTCTGATTTTCAAAATATATTTTTTTTATGTCTGGAGAATAAATTTGTGGCGATTGATTGTCATTATAAATCTCTTTACCCAATATTCTGGAAAGTTCGAGAGCCGTCTGTTTATAACCAGCAAACGAATAATGAAGACCATCGTGTCCTACAGTTCCAATAGTTGCCATAGTTGAGACTTTCCGGTATAAACTTTTTGTACGCCTCTGAAAATCCCTTAAAAATCCAGCATTTACATTAGGCTCAGTTAAAATATCTACCTGTAAATTGTAAAAAGATATTACATTTGGAAAATGTATATTAAGGCTATTATACAACTTTTCAAATTCTGCAGGGTAGGATAAAGACATATTTGAATAAGATCCGTCCGTCTCGCCATGTCTAAAAATTAAATATTTCAAATCTGTTCTCAGATTATTAATATTAGCACTTATAAGCATTTTACCGAAGGGCGTATTACGGTCAAATGGATTATTAGGATTTGCGTTTAGCTCACTAATTCCTGCTCCTCCAGCAGACGCCTCAATAATACCGATGGGATATTTATGTTTTTCGGATAAAAAATTTGAAAGTTCGAGGGCCCCTGCACTTGGCCAAAAAAAAGTTGTATAAGGTAAAACCCACTCTCCTCTTGGGTTTTCATAATCAAAGGTGACAAATGAACGAATGAATGGGTTCCGCGGAGGCCAGTAATTTGCAATACCATGACCACCCATGGCATTTGATTGTCCATATATCAAAAAAACATCACCGCAGGCTACTTTTTCTGCTTTTTTCATTTCTTGATTATCAAGAAAAAACTGGATTGTATAATCAAAATTTCCAGCAATTATTGGGGCTTCAAAACTAAAATTTTTACTAAGTGCCAAACTAATACTTTGCTGAAAAAAACTAATATTATCCTTTAAAATAACCAAACGCACAGACGAATGATTACTTTCATTCACCCGACCTACGATGTTTACATTAGATTTATTTTGGTCATTTCTCTGTAAAACTTGATTGTCTTTCGGAAACTTTTCAAAACTTACCTGCGAAAAAACACTCATGCCGCCCAAAAAGAGTAAACATAAGGTTAATATAAAGCAATATTTGATTTTAATCGAGGTCAAAACAATCATTTTTTATTTCTTTATTTTAAATATAAAAATCGTGCCAAAAACCACAAAACGGTATTTTCCGATAAAAAATGCCGTTTTAGTTAATTTAATGAGTTATTTAATAACATACTTGCCAGAATCTTCAATCACTACAACAGGAAGTTTTTTAGAATTTTCAAATGCATCATAAGCAGGTTTTAGCCACGACCAAAATGCCAACAATCTGGCATCAGTACCAAATTCAGCATTAATTGCCTTATAATTTTGCTCATTCATGATTATCGGAAAAATATGAACGTTTATCTTTCCACCTGCACTTTTTGCCTTGGAAGCTAGCAAATACAATTCTTGAATATTCTCATCACCAATTGGAATACAACCAATTGTGACACAATGACCGTGAATAAAAATATTATCGCCGGGATTCAACTTGTCGGCAAAAACCAAATCAGATTTATTTGGGTAATTTATACGGAAAGAAAGCAAATATTGACTTTGCGGATTAAATAAATCTACTTCATAAAACCCTTCGGGAATTTGGCGGTCTCCGGAGCGGCGTTTTGGACCTAAAACGCCAGTTGTAGCACAATATTCGTATGCTTTTAAAAACTTAAAAGTTTCATCAGCTTTGTTTTTCGCCCAAACTTCTAATTTCTGTTCCTTTTTGAATGCTCTTAAAAATAAATCAAAATTAATAGAATTGATGTTTTTTGAAGAAAGTAAATTGCTTACTGCTTTTCCTTTCTGTCGATTGGCAGTTTGAACCCTCGGGAACTTGAGTTGTTGTTCGAAAAAATTTGAAGGAGGAGTCAATGACATAAGAATTGATGTCAAAATAATTATTAAAAAGGTTCTTTTCATTTTTATTGTTGAAAAACTTAAATTAAAATCTGATGAATATTTTATTAAACTTTAACAATTAAGACGCAAAAGTTTTAAAAAAGATACAATTTCAACCAGTTTTATTTTTCAAACAACCATTTCAAGAAAATAGGCATGGCTTCGCTCCAAGTTTTTGTGTTATGTTCGCCACCCTCAATTTCTACATAAACAATATCTTTGCCCCTTTCATAACCTTTTGCTTCTAATTCTTTAATTAAATCAAGCGTATCATCAATCGAGTCGATGATACCGTTTTTATTTCGATCGTCTTGCTCATCATTTGTGCCACATTCGAACCAAAATTTTTGGCCTTTCTTTAAACTTCCTTCACGAACTAAAACCTGCATAATACGGTCATTATAGTCATCATAGCCATCTTCATAGGCTTTCATTCGCCACCAAAATGAACCACTAAAAACTCCAACTTTAGAAAAATAATATGGATTCCCCCAAACTAAATCCATAGCTGAAAGTCCACCTAATGAAAAACCGCAGAAATAATTGTCAATATTGAGATTAGAAACTTTATAATTTGATATTACAAATGGAAAAAGCTCCGAAATAATAAAACTTTGATAAGCACCAGCCAAATTTCCTCGATTTTTATAATCAGATAATGACGCAGTTCCATATTCATGCAAGCGAAGGGGCGGCGTTCCGCTTTCATTTGCATGTAATCCCACAAAAACTAAGGGTTGAATTTTCGATTCAGCAGATAAATTATTTAAGGTCTGCTCGATTTTTAATTGGTCAAAATCTTGTCCATCATTCATGTACAAAACTTTCAAATTTGTTAGTTTTTCGTAGTTGGGCGGTAAAACAACATCATAAATCACTTCACGATTAAGAAATTTAGATTGAAATTTTTGGTTTTTTATTAGTGTGACTTTTTGCACTTATATCTTATTTGTGATGAATAACTCGACAAATTTAACGATTACTTGGCCTACAAAAATAATAAAATCAAAAATCATTAGTTTAATTGCCAAAATTGGAATAATCTTTATGGAATATTTTTGATTTCGTTAAACACAAATATTCAATTCGAAAACCTTATCGAATGGTTTAAAACAAAATATAATTTCTCAAATTTAGCACAATACAATAAATTTAAATCATAATAGATTAATCAATTACTTATATTCAATACTTTATTTGGCATACAAATTTTTATAATTAAAAACTAAACACGAATTTTGTGCTTTCTTCAAACATACTTTGAATATTTATGAAAGAAAAACATATAAAGTTCTATTCGCACATCCTAAGTTCTGACATAGATATACTGATTAGTGGTCATTGGGGTTACCCCATCTTGATGTTTCCAACATCAATGGGAAATTATCTGCAAAATAAAGATTCTGGTCTTCTCGATACCGTTGATGATTTAGTTGAGGCCGGAAAAATAAAACTTTATAACGTTGATAGTATTGATTTTCAAAGTTTTTATGCCAAAGATTTGCCTACACACACAAAGATTTATAACTATAACTTATATTCGCGATTTCTGAAAGAAGAATTGGTACCTGCCATTCAAAATGAGTGTAGCATACATAGAATTGCGGTTGCAGGCTGTAGTTTTGGAGGGTATCACTGTACAAATTTTGCCTTCAAAAACCCAGACATGGTAGCTCACCTAATTAGCATGAGTGGTGCATTTAGTATTAAAAAATTTATGAAAGGCCACCACGATGACAATGTGTATTTCAACGAACCAATGGATTTTATGAATAATGCAGATTCATGGAAATTTAATCACATGAATATCGTTTTGGGAACATCCGAATGGGATATTTGCCGTGAAGAGAACCTAAATATGTCAAGACTTTTGACAAATAAGGGCATCAATCACCTGTATGATGAAAAACGTTGGGCAAGTCACGATTGGCCACTTTGGAAAATAATGTTTTCGGAGTATGTAAGGAAAATGTTAATATAAAGTTAGAAATTGGTTATTATTACTTAAAACTGGTAAATGATATAAAGATACATTTTGATAAAAATCGTGCTTTAATTAATCCCAAAAGCATAGTATCACCTAAAAAAAGTCTCTCCGTTGGGATTTTCGGAGCATTTTAATATGAAAAAAATTGGCATATTATTCGGTATGGAAGATACTTTTCCATGGGCATTTATTGAACAAGTAAACAAAACCGCTCCAGCAGGAATTATTGCCGAAGCAGTTCAAATTGATAAAGTCGAACAAGGTGTGGCAACTGATTACACAGTAATTATTGACCGAATTTCGCAAGATGTGCCATTTTATAGAGCATATTTAAAAAATGCTGCCCTTTGTGGAACAGCAGTTATTAACAACCCTTTCTGGTGGAGTGCTGATGAAAAATTCTTCAATAACTCTTTGGCAATGAAACTCGGTGTTCCTGTACCGAAAACCGTACTTTTACCATCAAAAGAACGTCCAGATGATACTTCAGAAAAATCTTTTCGAAACTTGGTTGCTCCACTTGACTGGGAATACATGTTCAACCAAATTGGTTTTCCCGCTTATATGAAACCACATTCTGGAGGAGGTTGGAAGAGTGTTTATCGAGTTGAGAATCCAGATGATTTATGGAAAAAACATTCAGAAACTGGTCAATTGGTTATGCTTCTGCAAGAAGAAATTCAGTTTACAGATTATTATCGTTGCTATTGCTTAAATGGCAAATATGTGCATATTATGCCTTATGAACCCCGCAATCCGCACCATTTGAGATACGCGACTCAGCCAAAAACAACTGGTGAAGCCCATAAAAAACTTATGGCTACAATTACAGACTATGTACTGAAACTCAATCAAGCTTTAGGCTACGATTTTAACACAGTTGAATTTGCAATTCGTGATGGTATTCCATACGCAATCGACTTTTGCAACCCTGCTCCAGATGCTGATATTCACTCAGTTGGACAAGAAAACTTTGTTTGGATTGTAGAAAATGCTTCTAAAATGGCTATTGAAAGAGCAATTGAGCAAGTTGATGGAAAAAACAATTGTACTTGGGGAAATTATGTAAGAAATGCTGCAATTCCTGCAATCGCAATCAAGGATCAAGCAAAAAAAGCTCCAGCTAAAAAAAATAAAATAAATTGAGCTATGTCATTGAATAAATGTCACGGCTTTTCTTTAAATTTAATGACAAATTATTTAATCATAAAAGCGTTTAATAATCATTATTATAAATTATTCGCTATATATTCCACGTTCTTATTTGTGCAAAAAACTTTTTAGCGAATAAACTATGTCTCTATTCACTTTAGGTATTGAAGAAGAGTTTCAAACCATTGACCCAAAAACTCGTGAATTACGCTCACACATGTCGAAACTAGTCGAAGGTGGGAAGGTGATTCTACAAGAACGAATCAAACAAGAAATGCATCAAGCAGTAGTTGAGATGATTTCGAGCGTTTGTGAAAACATAACACAAGCACGTGAAGAAGTAACATATCTTCGTAGAATGCTCGTTGATTTGGCGGCAAAACAAAACTTACACATTGCCGCGGCTGGCACTCACCCGTTTTCTGATTGGCAGAAACAGCTTATCACTGAAGACGCACACTACGATAAACTCATTGACGATATGCGGGATGTGGCACGTTCAAACCTCATTTTTGGTTTGCACGTACATGTCGGAATTCCTAGCCGTGAAGAAGGAATGCAGATTTTGAATGCAGCACGCTATTTTTTGCCGCATATTTACGCACTTTCAACAAATTCTCCATTTTGGTGCGGTCGGAATACGGGTTTTAAATCATATCGTTCAAAAGTTTTTGACAAATTCCCTCGAACGGGTATTCCAGAATATTTTTCAAGCGTTGCCGAATATGATAATTATATAAATCTTCTCATAAAAACTGGCTGCATTGATAATGGCAAAAAGATTTGGTGGGATATTCGTTTGCATCCTTTCTATCCAACGGTGGAGTTTAGAATTTGTGATATTCCGATGCGTGTTGATGAAACGATATGTTTGGCAGCACTAATGCAAGCAATTGTAGCTAAACTACATAAATTACATCAACAAAATTTGAGTTTCCGACCTTATCACAAAATGCTCATAAACGAAAACAAATGGCGTGCCGCTCGCTATGGAATTAATGGGAATTTGATAGATTTTGGTAAAGAAATAGAAGTACCTTACTCTAACCTTGCTGAAGAATTAATGGAGTTTGTAGATGATGTTTTAGATGAACTTGGAAGTCGAAAAGAAGTAGAATATATAAATGAAATATTGAGAATGGGTAGCGGAGCAGACCGCCAATTAAAAGTTTTTGAAGAAACAAAAAGTTTGAAAGCTGTTGTTGATTATATCGTTAGCGAAAGTAAAATCGGGCTATAAGTTTTGTGTTTATTAAATTTTAGGACAGATTTTCATAAATTTGTTCAAAATATGCATTCATCACAATGAAAGAGAAAATAAAAATTGCAATTTTGGATATGTACAATGGCTTTGCCAACGAAGGTATGCGATGTATAAAAATGATATGTGAAGAATTTCTAACGCAAGAAGGAATCAAAGGAAACTACGATATTTTCGATGTCAGAAAAAAGAATGAAATACCTAAAATTGAGAATTACGATATTTTTATTTCAACTGGTGGCCCGGGAAACCCTTTACCAGAAGGACATGATTGGGAAGGCAAATATGGCATCTTTCTAGACCAAATATTTGAACATAATCGTTTAAGCGAAAACAAAAAGTATATGTTTCTAATTTGCCATTCATTTCAAGTTGCAAGCCATCATTTACAACTAGGACATCTATGTAAACGTCACACAACTTCATTTGGAGTTATGCCAATTCATCGCACATCCGTTGGCGAAACTGAGCCTTTTTTCAATGGTTTACCAGAAATCTTTTATGTAGTTGACTCAAGAGATTATCAAATAATTTTACCAAATTGGCAAAATATCAATGATTTTGGGGCAAAAGTACTTTGTCTTGAAAAAATTAGAGAATATGTGCCACTCGAAAGAGCGATTATGTCAATTAGATTTTCAGAAGAAGTATTCGGTACACAGTTTCACCCCGAAGCCGATGCTGAAGGTATGCTTCGATACTTCAAACAAGAGGAAAAAATGATTGCCGTTATCAGTGAACACGGCTCTGATAAATACGAACAAATGATTGACCACCTCGACGACCCAGACAAAATCAAATTAACTGAATCAATTATCATTTCATCGTTTTTGAATCATGCGGCCGAACAAATATTAGCAATTGCATAAAATGGAAAAGCCAAATTTATCGAAACAAGCTTTCTGGGATGTTGATTTTGATAATTTAGATTATCAAAATAAATCAAACTTTATAATCGGTCGAGTTTTTGAATATGGAACTTTGATGGATTTAAAAGAGATTTTGAGATTTTATGGGATGGAAAAAAGTAAACAAGCCATAATTTCAGCAAGATTTCTTAAGAAAAATGCCATAAATACAGCTTCATTGATTTTTAACATTCCAAGAACCTCCATTCCATGCTTCAATACCAAACCGTCTCACCTACCCTTTTAAATGTATTAAAAAAATGGCAAGGATATGAAGAACTTGCTAATTTTAAGCTTGTGGGAGGCACTGCATTATCGCTTTTTTACGGCCATCGAAAATCAGTTGATATTGATTTATTTTCAGCAAATGAAATACCTCAATCGCTTAATGTTCTAATGGCAAAAAATAATAACATCAACATTATTGTTAATGGTAGATATCATGTAGCGATTGCTGATAATGGAATAAAAGTTGATTTTGCTTTTTGGAATATGGAATTTGAAGAATTCGATACGATTGATGGTATTCGCATGGCAAGTCCTCTTGATATTTTTGCTATGAAATTGGACGCTATTACTACTCGTCGTACACAAAAAGATTATTTCGATATCGCAGAACTTATTCAGTATTTTGGATTAAAAAAAGGTTTTGAAAGATATAACAAACACTTTCCATATTCAAAAAACTCTCAAATAATTTTTGAAGCAATTGGAGGAATAGATGATGCTGATGAGTCTGAAACTCCCATTATGTTAAAAAACCAAAAATGGGAAGAAGCAAAACTATTTATCAAAACATCAGCACAAAATTTCTTTTTAAAAGGTCTTTGAAATAGCTTCATAATGATACCATCAATCAGACAACAATTCAACGAAAATTTCACGCCCGAAAAATACGATGCAATGATTAACGAAATTCATAAGGATTTTCCTAATCAACTTGATTTTCGAGTAGCAGAAACACCTGTTTTTGTACCAAAAGAATTAAAAATCAAGCTATTACAGGCTTGTAATGATATAATTGATGTTTTGTTAAAACCAGATTTCAAGGAAAAAACCAATCGAGCGATTCCAGAAAACCAAAATGTACCAAATGAAGACGCACATCCGAGTTTTTTGGCAATTGATTTTGCAATTTGTAAGGATGAAAACGGAGAATTAAGTCCACAACTAATTGAATTACAAGGATTTCCATCACTTTTTGGTTATCAATGGTATTTGGGACAGAAATACCGCAAATTCTTTATCGATCCAAAAAATTTTAGCCAATACTTTAATCGTCTTTCAATGTCATCATATGTTGATGAAATGAAAAAAGTGTTGCTCGGAGGCGAAGCTGTCGAAAATGTAATTTTACTCGAAATTTATCCAGAACAACAAAAAACCCGTTTAGATTTTGAAATCACTCGCCAACTTTGGGGAATTGAACCTGTCTGTTTGACCAAAATTATAAAAGTTGGCCGACAACTTTTCTACGAAAAAGAAGGAAAAACAATCGAAATAAAAAGAATTTATAATCGACTAATTTTTGATGATTTATTACGCAATTTTCCTGCGGGCGGCGGTCCACATTTAAAGACAAACTTCAAAATGACCGATGATGTGGATGTTAAATGGGTAACGCATCCAAATTGGTTTTTTCGCATAAGCAAATTCACTTTACCTTTGTTCAAAAGTGCATTTGTTCCCCAAAGTTTCTTTCTTTCTGATTTGAAAGAATACCCTGATGATTTAGAAAATTACGTTTTAAAACCATTATTTTCTTTTGCAGGAAGTGGCGTAAAACTTAATTTTACTAAAGATGATTTAGATGCGATTTCTGACAAAGAAACCGGCGGAGTTCCGCATTATTTGATTCAGAAAAAAGTAAAATACGAACCAATTATTGAAGACAAAGATGGAAATTCGATTAAGACCGAAATAAGGTTGTTATTTACTTGGGAAGATAATACCACAAGACCGAAACTTATAACAAATCTTGCTCGTTTGAGCCGTGGGGAAATGATTGGTGTAAACTTCAACAAAAACTTCGATTGGGTAGGTGGCAGTTGTGCCTTTTTTGAAGATTAATTTTTACTCCTTGATAATTTCTGAGAAACAGTGCCTCATATTGTAAATACAAACGTAGAAGCAATTTATAAAACTCATAACTACAAAATATTTAGAAAAAACAAAATGTATTTCATTAAATGAAATTAAAATAGGCATTTTAAACTGATAATTATTGCTGAAACTAAATCTTCACGTTAAGTTATTTCTTGGACAATTTATAGCGACAAAATTGTTTTATTGAGCAAAATCTAATTTTCAAAATAGAGATAAAAGGAAACAAAACTTTAGTATATTTACCGTATAAATTATTGAAAAAATACAAATCCTATCTATCCTTGGTTTTAAAATTAGATAACTAAAAATGAAAAAAACATTTACTATCGTTACTCTATTGTTGAATTTTGCGTCTTTTGCTCAAGTTAAACTCATAAAAGAGCAATTTATTAATGCAAAACCCGAAGAGATTTCTTGCCACGCCTCCACAATCGTAGAGCTTTCTGAAGGGAAATTTATGGCTGCTTGGTTTGCTGGCTTACACGAAAACCACCCCAAAGTTTGTATTTGGGTGGCTAGCTCCAAAAACAACGTTTGGGAAAAACCAATCAAAGTTGCCGACGGTATTTATGAAGGAAAACAATACGCTTGTTGGAATCCAGTTTTGTTTAAAAATCCTGCTGGAAAAATATTTTTATTCTATAAAGTTGGCATCAATCCTAGAGAATGGTGGGGAATGATGAAAAGCTCAACCAATGAAGGAAAAACGTGGTCGGTTGCTACTCGTCTTCCAAACGATATTCTTGGCCCAATCAAAAACAAAAGTATTCTACTAAAAAACGGAGATATTTTGCATCCTTCAAGTACCGAAAGTGTGGATAGTAAAGTTTGGCATACTCATGTAGAAATTTCAGACTCAAACGGAGAAAATTGGAGGAAAATCCCCATTGAATGTGGGGAATATGGTGTAATTCAGCCTTCGGTATTAATTCATAAAGATGGCAGATTGCAAATGCTTTTGCGTAGCCGTCAAAACAAAATTATCCAATCTTGGTCGTCTGATAATGGAAAAACTTGGGGAGAATTATCTCCTATCAATTTGCCAAACCCAAATTCTGGTATTGATGCAGTTACGTTGAAAGATGGTTCTTTTTTGTTGGTTTATAACTCACTTCCATCGGGCAAAGAGTGGTCGAAAGGCAGAAATGTTTTGAAATTAGGACATTCAAAAGATGGCATTAATTGGACAGACATTTATACGCTCGAAAATCAAGAAAAAGGAGAATTTAGCTACCCAGCCATTATTCAATCATCTGATGGTTTAGTTCATATTACTTATACTTATGATAGAAAGTTGATTAAAGATGTTGTTTTGGAAATTAAGTAAAACCAAACGAGGCTATTTCAAAATATGCAATAGCCGCGTTTGGTTAGTTGTAAAACTCCTATTTTAGTTCATGGATATTCTACCCGAGCTATCAAAAAAAGTAGCCCTCACCAATTTCTCTTCTTTAAAATGTTCAATTTTCTTAACTTTTACAGAATCGGAAGCCTTGCTTGGTAGTAAGAGCAAAAGTAGTAATTTGTAGAATTTTGTGGTTATCATTGTGCAATTTTCACTATTTTTCAAATAACTAGGTTTTTTATTGATTTCTATCAAATTTTAAAGAATATTCTATAAAAAAGCACCTGCCAATAAATGGCTGGTGCTTATCAAATTTTTATAACGTTATTTTAGGCAAACTCATATTCAACTTTTGAGGGTTGATTAGATGATTTTGAAGCATTTAATACTTCTATACCTACAAGTTGTCCATCAATAGAATAATCTAAAATTACACCTTTTTTATCTTCGTCGGATTCGTCTATTTGCAAATCACTTAGGCGAATATATAGTATATCGGTTTCTTTATCGTATTTTACCTTCATTCGTATTTAGAAAATTTAGATGTTCGATAAACTATTTTTACTAAGTTCGGTTTTTTGTGTGAATTTACAAAGATTCTAACCAAATAAATTTTCTCCTCTCCAAAAACAACGAGTTTTTGATAGACTAATTGTCCTTCACTTTCTATTTCAATTTTATCAGGTTCAGCCAATACCTCAAATACAATTTCTTGTGGTATTCCTATTGACTGACATTGTTCAATAGCATGAAAAGATAATTCAAATTGAGGTATGTTTTAAATAAGTTTAATAAATTAATGGTCAATTTACAAAAAAAGTACCTCAAAATCTCTTCCAAGGTACCTTTCAAAAAATTATTAATCAAAACGTCTTATTGCTTCGCTGCTTCAGCAGCAATCAAATTCAAGGCTGAACCTGCCTTAAACCAGCCAATTTGGCTTTCGTTATAAGTATGATTCAATTTGATTTCGTCTTTTGAGCCATTTTTATGCTTGGCAATTAATGTCAAAGGAATTCCTTCTGTAAAAGTTATCAAGCCCAAAATATCAAAATTATCATCTTCCTGAATTTTATCATAATCGGCAGGATTGGCAAATGTCAAACCCAACATACCTTGTTTCTTCAAGTTTGTTTCGTGAATACGAGCAAACGAACGAACGATGATAGCACGAACACCTAAATGACGTGGCTCCATAGCTGCGTGTTCACGAGATGAACCTTCACCGTAGTTTTCGTCACCGATTACGATTGTACCTACGCCAGCGGCTTTGTAAGCACGTTGTACCGTTGGAACTTCGCCATATTGTCCAGTTAATTGGTTTTTAACAGTATTTGCTTTACCGTTTGCAAAGTTAATTGCACCAATCAAAAGGTTATTTGAGATATTGTCAAGGTGTCCACGGAATTTCAACCACGGGCCAGCCATTGAAATATGGTCAGTCGTACATTTTCCTTGGGCTTTAATCAATAATTTCAAGCCAGAAAGGTCAGTTCCTTCCCAAGCCTTAAATGGCTCAAGTAACTGCAAACGGTCAGATTTTGGACTTACCGCCACTTTTACTTTACTACCGTCTTTCTTAGGTTTTTGGTATCCTGCATCTTTCACATCAAAGCCCATTGGCGGTAATTCAACACCAAATGGATTTTCGAGTTTTACTTGCTCACCTTTTTCGTTAGTCAAAGTATCTTTTACAGGGTTGAAAGTCAAATCTCCTGCAATAGCAAATGCCGTTACGATTTCAGGTGAAGCAACGAATGCGTGCGTATTTGGATTTCCATCGGCACGTTTCGCAAAGTTACGGTTGAATGATGTGATGATTGAGTTACGCTCACCTTTTTCAGCTCCGTGTCTTGCCCATTGACCAATACATGGCCCACAAGCATTTGCAAGAACAACACCACCGATTGCATCAAATTTAGCAAGGATACCATCACGCTCGGCTGTGAAACGAACTAATTCCGAACCTGGCGTGATTGTAAATTCTGCTTTGGCTTTGATATTTTTAGCAGCAGCTTGCGAAGCGATTGAAGCGGCACGTGTCATGTCTTCGTAAGAAGAGTTTGTACATGAGCCAATCAAGCCTACATCTAATTTTTGAGGCCATTTGTTTTTGATAACGGCTTTTGCAAATTTAGATAAAGGCCAAGCTAAATCTGGCGTGAATGGTCCATTGACTCTTGGCTCCAATCTCGAAAGATTAATTTCGATAACTTGGTCATAGTATACTTCAGGATTGTCAATACACTCTTGGTCAGGGCGAAGCAAATCTTTAATTCCATTGGCCAAAGAAGCAACTTTTGCACGTCCAGTAGCCTTTAAGTAAGCTGCCATCTTTCTGTCATAACCGAAAAGTGATGTTGTTGCACCAATTTCAGCACCCATATTACAAACAGTACCTTTACCAGTTGCTGATAAACTATCTGCACCTTTACCTATATATTCAACGATTGCACCAGTACCACCTTTCACAGTTAATTGTCCAGCCACTTCCAAGATAACATCTTTTGCGGAAGCCCATCCTTTTAGTTTACCAGTCAATTTTACACCGATTAATTTTGGCATTTTTAATTCCCAAGCTAAGCCTGCCATTACATCGCAAGCATCAGCTCCACCAACGCCAATTGCAACCATGCCCAAACCACCTGCATTTGGTGTGTGCGAGTCAGTTCCAATCATCATACCACCAGGGAATGCGTAGTTTTCGATAACTACTTGGTGAATAATACCAGCACCCGCTTTCCAGAAACCGATTCCATATTTATTCGAAACAGAAGCTAAAAAATCATAAACTTCTTTATTTTTTTCAGTAGCAATCTTTAAATCATCTGTTGCACCAACTTTAGCTTGAATCAAGTGATCGCAGTGAACTGTTGAAGGAACAGCAACTTGAGGACGACCAGCCGACATAAATTGCAATAGAGCCATTTGGGCAGTAGCATCTTGCATAGCTACACGGTCAGGAGCAAAATCTACGTAATCAACACCTCTTCCGTAAGCCCTAGAAGCTGCTCCTTCGCACAAATGAGAATAAAGAATTTTTTCGGCCAAAGTAAGTGGTCTGCCTATTGCTTCACGAGCAGCGGCTACTCTTTCTGGCATTTGAGCGTAAACGCTCTTAATCATATCCAAGTCAAAAACTGCCATTTATTAAAATAATTAAAGATTTATAATTACCGTTATTTTCTTAAAAATTGATATTTAAAACAAAAGTTCTTAACATCATTAGAATAAGGTGAGGAATTAATGCAAAAATAGAATAGAAGCGATGTAAATACAACCTTTAGGAACGATTATCTTAAAATTTTATCAAAAAAAGCACAATTTGAACCAAAAAATAATAAATATGTCTTTGATAAATCTTTTTTTTATGAATTCTACATAGTATTATTGTTGATTATAATAATTAAAAAAGATATATTTTTGGCATTTTATTAAAGAAAATAGTTGTTTAATGAATCAAGGCTTATATTTGAGCCATAATAATCAAAATCAGGATAGATGTCGAAAAATTTAGTCATAGTTGAGTCCCCTGCCAAAGCCAAGACAATTGAAGGTTATCTTGGCAAAGATTTTACCGTTAAATCAAGTTATGGCCACGTAAGAGATTTACCTGATAAAGAATTAGGAATTGATGTAAAAAAACAATTTTCACCTAAGTATATTGTATCATCTGAAAAAACTAAGCTGATAAGTGAGTTGAAAAAATTAGCGAAAGAATCAGAAACGGTATGGCTCGCGACCGATGATGACCGTGAAGGAGAGGCCATTTCTTGGCACTTGAAAGAGGCATTGGGTTTGACAGATTCAACTCCAAGAATTGTATTTAGAGAAATCACCAAAAAAGCAATAACATCGGCTATTGAAAATCCACGTACAATCAATATGGATTTGGTAAATGCTCAACAAGCTCGCAGGGTTTTAGATAGATTGGTTGGATTTGAATTATCGCCAGTTTTATGGCAAAAAATACGAACGGGCGAACGCACCAACCTTTCGGCTGGACGTGTACAATCAGTTGCTGTAAGAGTTGTAGTTGACCGTGAGCGTGAAATTGATGCCCACAACTCAAAATCTTCTTTCAAGGTAGTTGCTCAATTTATCGTAGAGAAGCGGGATGCCACACAAAGCAAAGTTTTGAATGCTGAACTTGGTAAAAACTTTGAAAAAGAAGCAGAAGCAAGAGCATTTTTGGAGAAATGTGTCGATGCAATTTTTACTATCAAAAACCTTGAAGTAAAACCTGCTAAAAAATCTCCTGCCGCACCTTTCACTACTTCAACTTTGCAACAGGAGGCTTCTCGTAAATTAGGATTCTCGGTTTTGCAAACTATGACTGTAGCTCAGAAACTCTACGAAGCAGGTAAGATTTCGTATATGCGAACTGACTCCACTAACCTTTCAGGAGAAGCCATAGAAAAAGCAAAAACTCAGATTGAAAATGCTTACGGTGAAAAATATGTAAAAACTCGTCAATATAAAACCAAAAACGAAAACGCCCAAGAAGCCCACGAAGCCATTCGTCCAACGGATTTTGGGGTTGAACGTACCGACGGCGATAGAAACGAACAGCGTTTGTATGAATTGATTTGGAAACGTTCGATTGCCTCACAAATGGCGGATGCCGAACTTGAACGTACTGTTGCAACTATTTCAATTTCAACAACCAACGAAGAACTTGTTGCCACTGGTGAGGTAATTAAATTTGATGGTTTCTTGAAAGTTTATTTGGAATCGAATGATGACGAAGACGAAGAAAACAAAGATATGTTGCCGCCATTAAACATCGGTCAAATTTTAGATTTGTCGATAATGAAAGCCACTGAGCGTTTTACAAAACCTGCTGCAAGATATACTGAGGCAAGTTTAGTAAAGAAACTCGAAGAAATGGGTATTGGCCGACCGTCAACTTATGCACCTACAATTTCGACAATTATTAAGCGGAATTATGTAGTGAAAGAAGACCGCATTGGAAAGGAAAGAGATTTTAAGGAGTTTACACTTAAAGAAAATTCTATTTCTGAGAGAGTAGGAAAAGAAAACTATGGTACAGAAAAGGCTAAACTTTTTCCGACAAATATCGGAATAGTTGTAAATGATTTTTTAGTTGAAAATTTTGATGGCGTTATCGACTATAATTTCACGGCTAATGTCGAAAAAAGTTTTGATACAATTGCCGATGGAAAAGTTGAATGGCAAAATATTATTTCAAACTTCTACAAAGATTTTCATAGTAAAATTGAGTTAGCTTCTGATGCAAAATCAACGGCTGGCACTCGTGAATTGGGTCTAGACCCAAAATCTGGCAAAAAAGTATTAGTTAAAATCGGAAAATTTGGGCCTTATGTTCAAATAGGTGAAAAAGACGATGAGGAAAAGCCAACATTTGTGAGCTTACAAAAAGGACAATTGATTGACAAAATCACTCTTGAAGAAGGCTTAGCTTTATTTGATTTGCCAAAATTACCAAGAGAGGTTGGTTTTTTTGAAGACCTCCCAATCATTGTTTCTATCGGAAAATTTGGGCCTTATATTAAGCATAACGATAAGTTTTATAATATTGATAAGTCTGAAGACCCTTATCTAATTGACCAAGATAAGGCAATTGAGCAAATGACAATTCAACGAAATAGCAATGACTTATCTCAACCTAAAGATTTGGGCATTTACGAAGGTATAGCACTAAATATAGGTAAAGGTCGCTTTGGCCCTTATGTAAAACACGGAGATAAATATTATAATATTGATAGGAAAACTGACCCTGCGACACTTACAGTTGAAGGTGCAATTGAAATTATTTTAGCTAAAAAAGCGGCCGAAAGCAATAAAATCATTAAGGAATTTGAAGAAAACAAAACAATTCAAGTGCTTAATGGACGATATGGGCCATTTATTAAAGCGGGTAAGCGTAATATAAAGATTCCAAAAGGAACCGAACCATCAACATTGACTTTAGAAGATTGTTTGAAATTGGCAAATGGATAGTCAAACAATGGTAAACGATAAAAGCTGAAGCAGTAATGCAATAAAATAATGGCACAACATATTAGAAATAATATTCTGTTGTGTCATTTTTGTATAATTTTAATACAAGAAAGAATGAAAAAGAAACTCGTAGTATTGACAGGTGCAGGAATAAGTGCCGAAAGTGGCATAATGACTTTCAGAGATTCGGGTGGCTTATGGGAAAATCATAGTATTGAAGATGTGGCAACACCCGAAGGCTGGCGAAAAAATCCAAATTTAGTTTTACAATTTTATAATGAACGCCGAGCAAAGTCAGCCGAGGCAAAACCAAATGCTGGACATTTAGCTTTAGCAGCATTAGAAAAACACTTTGATGTACGAATAATTACTCAAAACGTTGATGGTTTACACGAAAAAGCAGGTTCGACCAATGTCTTGCACCTACACGGAGAACTTTCAAAAGTAAGAAGCATTACAAACGAAAATCTAATTTATGATATTGGAGAAAAGTATATAGAAATAGGAGATTTGGCAGAAGATGGCGGTCAGCTTCGCCCACACATAGTTTGGTTTGGCGAAATGGTGCCAATGATTGAACGAGCGGCTGATTTGTGTCTTAACGCTGACTTTTTTGTTGTAATTGGAACTTCGATGCAGGTTTATCCTGCGGCAGGTCTAATAGGATATGTATCGGATGATGCCCCCAAATATATAATCGACCCAAATATGCCTGATGTGTCAAATTTATATCAAAATATAACTTTTTTTAACGAAACCGCTACCGTTGGCGTGCCACAATTAGCTCAAAAATTGATTATTGAATTTGTTTAGTTTAGCAAATTCTAATAGAAGCCTTAAACAAAAAAAGCCTCTATTAGTTATAAACAGAGGCTATTCATATATAAAGAAGTATTAGACGTGAGCTTCCAATTTAGCGGTTAATACGCTCTTAGGTACTACACCAACCATTTTATCAACCATTACACCACCTTTGAAAATCATAAAAGTAGGAATAGAACGGATACCAAAACTATCTGGAACCTTTGAGTTAGCATCAACATCCATTTTACCAACAATTGCTTTACCTTCATATTCACCAGCAATTTCTTCAACAACTGGACCTATAATTTTACATGGTCCACACCATTCTGCCCAAAAATCAACCAATACTGGTGTGTCCGATTTGATTAAGTCTGCAAAACTTGCATCTGTAATTTCAATTGCTTTACCTGCCATTTCTATAAATTCCTCGTCGGAAATTAAAATATTATTTATAATTTGTTTTATTGTTTGGATAACAAAACAGCGTTAAATAAAAGTTCCTTTCACAATAAATTACCTTACTTGACCAATGAATACTAATCATTTTCCAAATTTCTGTTTTAATTCTTCTGTGGTCATTACATCCCTTTCATCATCTTGCTACATGCCTTTTTCTACGGCACTAATAAAAAGTAGTATTTCAACACGTTGGTCCACATAAAACTCATTAGGCAAATTGGGTGTATACTATGCCAAAACAACATTCGCCTCCCCTACTAATTCTTTCAATTCTTTTACAAAATCGTTAGTCGAGGCTACTTTTTGTTTGCGAGAAAGCAGCAATACATCCATTTTTTCATCAGCATCATAGACTGACATTTTAAAATCAAAATTACCTGGGAAACGAGCAGTTGTTTTTTGGATTTGCTCAATTAATTGGGCATTTACATACTGTAAACCCAATGAGATTTTCACTTCTTTAAATAGTTTATTTCTTATTTCACTCAATAATTCCATGTTTAAAGGCTTGAACTCAAAATCACCTTCTCTGCCCCATTTAGTTTGTATTTTTCCACGAATAAACAAAAACAATCCTACCTCAAAATAATTTCTGAACTTGGTATAATCTTGTCCAAAAAACATCATTTCTGTACTCGAAGTATAATCTTCTATTTTCACAATACCGAATGGATTGCCATTTTTGGAGGTCTTGATTGCAACGCTTGTAATTACTCCTCCGATGGCAAATTCTTTATTTTCATTTGATGGGTCAAAAATTTGGTCTAGTGGTACACAGAGACGCATTTCAAGTCGAAATTGGTCGAGTGGATGCCCCGAAATATAAAAACCAACAACTTCTTTTTCAAATTTTAATTGCTGAATATCGCCCCATTTTTCACATTCTGGAATCTTTGGTTTTGCAATATCAAAAGCACCTTCCAAACCTCCAAAGAGCGAATTTTGCCCTGCATCTTTATTTTCTTGGTATTTATTAGCGTATTTGATAATTTTTTCAATCAAGGATGTATTCTCGGTTTCATCAAAGTATTGAGCTCTATGAATATCTGAAAAGCAATCAAATGCTCCTGCATAAGCAAACGATTCGAGTGTTTTCTTATTGACAGTTCTGAGATTTACACGGGTAATAAAATCAAAGATGTCAGTAAAATTCCCTTCAGCTCTTTTCTCAATTACTGCATCAACGGCAGCATCACCAGATCCTTTTATTGCCCCCATTCCGAATCGAATATCACCTTTTTTATTGACGCTAAACTGCTTTTGAGATTCATTAACATCCGGGCCTAGCACGTTTAGACCCAATGCTTTACATTCTTCCATAAAAAATGTAATTTTATCAATATTCCCTAATTGCGAAGTCATTACTGCTGCCATGTATTCTGATGTGTAATGGGCTTTCAAATACGCAGTTTGGTAGGCCACAAAAGCATAACAAGTTGAGTGAGATTTATTAAATGCATAAGAAGCAAAAGCTTCCCAGTCAGTCCAAATCTTATTCAAAATTTTCTCGTCATGCCCTTTCGCAACAGCTCCTTGAATAAATTGTGGTTTGAGCTTATCAATCATATTTCGATCTTTCTTTCCCATCGCTTTACGTAAAACGTCAGCATCACCTTTTGAAAAACTGGCTAATTTTTGTGATAAAAGCATCACCTGTTCTTGATAGACCGTAATACCGTAAGTTTCCCCCAAAAACTCTTCCATCTCGGGCAAATCATATTTCACTTCTTCTCGACCATGCTTACGATTAATAAAGTTTGGAATATAAGCAATCGGACCAGGCCTATACAAGGCGTTCATTGCAATTAAATCGTCGAGTCTATCAGGTTTCAGATCTTTCATGTGCTTTTTCATACCGTCAGATTCAAACTGAAACACCGCATTGGTTTCTCCTCGTTGCAATAATTCATAGGTTAGTTGGTCGTCGAGTGGAATATTGTCAATATCAATAGTTAGATCATGATTTTCTTTAATCATTCGCAAACAATCTTTGATAATTGTTAAATTTCGCAGACCCAAGAAGTCCATCTTGATTACGCCCGCATCTTCAATAATTTTTCCTTCGTATTGGGTAATCAACAACTCTGTCTCCTTTGAAGTAGAAACAGGCAAAATATTGAACAAATCTTCAGGAGCAATAATGATACCAGCAGCGTGGATACCCGTATTTCTCACTGTTCCCTCTAGCCTATGAGCCTGCTGTAAAACCTTACCTGTAAGGTCTTTAGCATTATACATGGCCCTAAATTTTTTCACATTTTCAATCTCATCAGGCTGAATACCCAACTCCACCAAGCTACCTTTTCCTTCAAGTGGATAATTGACCATTTTATCGAAATCAATACCGTAAGCGGGCTTATCAGGCACGAGTTTAACAATATAATTGGCATCCGCCAAAGGCAATTCCATTACACGAGCTACGTCTTTAATAGCCGATTTTGTGGCCATTGTACCGTAAGTAATTATTTGAGCAACTTGGTTTTTTGAATATTTCTTCACCACATAATCAATAACTTTTTGGCGGCCTTCATCGTCAAAATCGGTATCAATATCGGGCATTGACTTACGGTCAGGATTTAAAAAACGCTCAAAAAGTAGTTGATACTTAATCGGGTCAATATTCGTGATACCAATACAATATGCCACAGCCGAACCGGCCGCCGAACCACGACCTGGCCCAATCATTACGCCCATATTTCGACCTGCCGAAATAAAATCTGCAACTATTAAGAAATAACCCGCAAAACCCATAGATTTTATAGTAAAAAGCTCAAAATCAAGGCGTTCTTGAACTTCGACTCCTATCTCATTGTAACGTTTTCTGGCACCTTCATAGGTTAAATGCTTCAAATATTCCCATTGATTCAATACATCATCCGCATGGATTTTAAATTCCTCAGGAATTGGAAAGTTTGGAAGCATAATGTCACGCTTCAATTTCAAAGTTTCTACTTTTGAAACGATTTCATTTGTATTATCAATAGCCTCTGGCATATCGCTAAACAAGGTGGTCATTTCTTGCGTAGTCTTGAAATAAAACTGGTCGTTATAAAAGGCAAAACGAGTATCTTTCGATGTGCCTTCTTCATCATTAAAATCTTTGGCCGATGGCGTCGAAAACTTTTCATTGGTATTTACACACAATAAAATATCATGAGCCACCCAGTCTTGTTGATCCACATAATGACTATCGTTTGATGCGATTACTTTTACACCATATTTTTTGGCAAATTTGATCAAAACTTCGTTTGCTTTAATTTGCTCAGGAATTTCATGACGTTGAAGCTCAACGTAATAATCTTCACCAAATCTATCCAACCACCATTGAAACTCCTTTTCACCATCCTCTTCACCTTTTTTCAAAATCATTTGCGGTACAGACGCTCCAATGCAGCAAGTAGTGGCGATTAGACCTTCTTTATACTGTTCAATCATTGGTTTAGTAATACGAGGGTATTTGCCATAAAGCCCTTCAATATAACCTAAGGAGCAAAGTTTAACGAGGTTTTTATAGCCCAGTGCATTTTTTGCCAACAAAAGCTGGTGGAAACGTTTATCCTTTAACTCTTTTGTAAATTGTTTACGGTGATGGTCTTCAACTACATAAAACTCACAGCCAACAATCGGTTTTACTCCAAATTTGGCCGCCGTAGCCACAAAATCAAAAACACCAAACATGTTGCCATGGTCGGTAATTGCCATTGCAGGCATATTATCGGCTTGTGCTTTTATGAATAGTTTTTTAATGTCGGAAGCACCATCAAGCAATGAAAATTGGGTATGATTATGTAGGTGAGAAAATTGCATTTTTTCAATTATCAGTGAACAATTATCAATTATCAGGCTCGCAAGATATAAGGTTGTGCGAGCAGTTTAAACCATAAAATTAATCATAAAATGTGATTTTTTTGAATAAATTTATCTTCGTGACATTAAATCACTGATTATCAAGTTTAATAATCGAAAACATTTTCAATAAAATTTGAAAACTCATTATCAAATCGTATCTTTGCACCCCAATATACTTTTTGTTCAATACTTAATGTTTTAGCGATGCCAAAGCAAAAAACCAATTCTGGGGCGAAAAAACGCTTCAAAATTACAGGAACAGGTAAGATAAAGCGTAAACACGCTTTTCATAGCCATATCCTTACAAAAAAATCTAACAAACGTAAAAGAAATCTGGTTTCTGCAACACTTGTTAGTTCTGCCGATACTAACCGTATCGAAGGATTATTATGTATGTAATATGATTGACGAATTTTTGAATTACGATTGACGAATTAATTTTCGATGTCATCATTCAAAATCAATTTTTAATTACATGGTTAATGCGAAGAGTCGAAAATCGACATACCGCAAATGTTTCACCCGACAAATGGCAACGAAAGAGTTTTAAAATTCTGAGTTTTGAAGTCTGAGTTCTGAGTTTCAAAAAAATTCGTAATTCGTAATTCGTAATTCCCAATTCAAAAAGCCGCCCAAGTCAAAAAACTAAAAAAACAATAAAATGCCTAGAAGTGTAAATCACGTAGCGTCAAGAGCGAGACGTAAAAAAGTCCTAAAATTAGCCAAAGGTTATTACGGACGTAGAAAAAATGTTTGGACGGTTGCAAAAAACGCCGTTGAAAAAGGTTTAGTTTATGCCTATTCAGGTCGTAAACAAAAGAAAAGAAGTTATCGTCGTTTGTGGATTGTTCGTATCAACGCAGGTGTGCGTCCTTTAGGAATGTCATATTCTGTATTGATTGACAAACTCGCAAAGGCAGGCATCGAACTTAACAGAAAAGTATTGGCTGACTTAGCAATGAATCATTACGATGCATTCAAAGCAGTAGTTGACAAAGTAAAATAAACACCATACCCATAAGTAGTAATTAAGGAAGGGATTATATAGTAAAAAAGCATCAAGTTATATCTTGATGCTTTTTTTGATGTATAGTTTGTAGCTCAACTTGCAGGTTGGATTAAGTTTCAATAATCAAAGTTTTTAAGCCTTTCCATTTTCCTTCAATATCTTGTCCGATTAAGTAGGCTTCAAATTCAACTTGATTACCAGCTCGTATAAATTCTAAATTTTCGAGATTTTCAATAACTAAATCTTTGATTATCAAAAATTTGGCAGCTCGCTGCTTCTCAAAATCAGTCCACCATTCTTTTTCAAACATAATTGAATCAAAGAATTTTTCCCACTGCAATACCTCCACTCTCACAGCCGGAGTAACTCCAATATATCTTCGAAAAAGGATTGTATCAAAAGGAGCTGGATTATCTGCCTGCCAATCAATGACTCTAATTTTCTCATCGGACTCACTTGGATAAAATACACCACTAACACTATCTGTCAATAATTCGACGAATGTTTTTTCTGAATTTTGAATGATTTCGCTCACTTTAGGTTGTTTAGTAAATTACTATAACGCGATTTTTTATTTTTCTATACTTTTGGTTTCAAATATCCGAAAATATTTTCAATATATTTGAAATTAAATGTAATCAAAATAGTAATTTCGCAACAAATATAAACCTTTAAATTAGAATAAAATGTTAGAATTATTGCAAAGTCTTATTCAACAAGCTGGTCAAGGTGCTGTGGTTCAAAACCCTGAAGTTCCAAATGAACACAATGAGGGTGTTATGGGAGAAATTATGCAAGGTCTTATGGGAGGTCTTTCAAACCAAGCGAATTCACAGGGAGGTCTTGGTAGTTTAATTGGATTATTAGGTGGTAGAGCTGGAAACGCTGGAAGCTTAATTTCGAACCCAATTGTTGGAGGCATTGCACAGAGCGTTATTGGTAATCTAATGGGTAAATTTGGTTTGTCAAATTCTACGGCCTCTGACGTTGTTGGCAATATGCTACCATCCGTATTGGGTGATCTTATCAATAAAACGAACGACCCGAATGACAATTCAATCGACATTGGTGGTTTGATGGGTTCAATCACTGGTGGTAAAACAAGTGGAATTGACTTCGAAAGCATTCTTAGTCAAGGCACCGCTGCGTTATCAGACGGAAAATTAGACATGAGCGACTTAATGAATCTGGCGAGTAATGCATTGGGAGGTCAAAAACAAAGTAGTGATGGACTCGGCAGCCTTCTAGGAGGCTTATTCGGAGGGAAATAATATAAAATAGATTTCGAAAAAATGTGGTAAGTTAAATATATTAGACCATTTAATAAATAGTGCGATGGATGCTTTAAATTGACTACTTTTTTTTCTTAATTTTGAGGTCGCATTATGATTTTATACTAAAAAAACATCCTACATGAAATTTGTAGTTTCGCTCACCCTGGCGATTTTTATTTCTTTTTTTTCAATTGGACAAATAAGCATCACCTTTCCAATGGAGAAGGCTGTTTTTCAAAGAAGCATAAACAATAGTGCGACAATAAATATTGCAGGGAATTATTCCACAGATATGACTTCTGTTGAGGCTCGATTTATTAATGTTAAGAATGGTCAGGTTATTATTGATTGGACGACCTTGACTACCTATTTTAATGGTGGAATTTTCAATGGGTATATTTCAAATGTACCTGGTGGCTGGTACACAGTCGAGTTGAGAGGAAAATCAGGAACTAATATAGTAGCTACTACTAGTTTGAATAAAGTTGGGGTAGGAGAAGTTTTTTTGATAGCAGGACAATCAAATGCACAAGGACTTGATGGTTTTCAAGGAGAAGTTGGAGCGAACGACGAACGAGTTTTGAGCCATAATGCGGTGTCATGGTACAATATAGATATTGGTCAATGCGACAAAAAAACACCAAATTATCCATCATTTAGTCAGATATTCAGCGATGGCAACACAAGAAGCTACCTTTCAAAAACAGGTTTCAACCCCTGGTGTTATGGTAAACTTGGCGACGATTTAGTTAAAAAACTTGATGTGCCAATTGTATTTTTTAACGCAGGTGCAACAGCTACCACATCATACAATTGGAAAGAAAGTTCAGATGGCCAAGAAACAAAAAATGTTTATACTCAAGCACAGTATTGCAATTTAGTCGGAGCCCCCTATTCAGGCCTAGAAAAAATTATTAATTACTATGGCTCTGTTTTTGGAGTGAGAGCTATCTTATGGCATCACGGTGAAGCTGATAATTATGCTATAACATCTGAATCAAATTATTTTTCAAACATTAATCATGTGATTAATAAAACTCGATTAGAAATAGGCAAAATTCCATGGGTAGTTTCAAAAGCATCTGTTTCTGATAAAAATGCCAACGGTGGTTTAGGAAATCCTAACTATAATATCATAAACGCACAAAACTCTTTAGTAAATAGTAGCAATCAAATATTTTCTGGACCCTCAACAGATGATATTTTAGGCTCTTTTCGAAGTGATTATGATTATGGTGTCCATTTTTTTGGTGGAGGATTAATTGAATTGGCAAATAGATGGAATGCTGCACTTAGTGAAGATTTCTTTAAAAATGCAATACCGATTTCGGCTCGAAACTTCCCACAAGTATCAATAAGTTGGCAATCTACAAACGTACTTCGCCTTACTGCTCCAGCAGGATATAGTACTTATAAATGGGTACGAATAGATATAGGAAACGAAGATTATGAAGATGCAACGGAAGCTATAAGCCAAAGTATCGACCGCTCATCAGGCTCTTATCGCTGCTATGTTACAGATGTTCAAGGTAATATTACATTTACGCAACCAGTTAGTGTTGGCGAAAGATGTTCGAGCATAACTTATTTATCTGATATTCAACCATCTAGCTCTACTAACTCTTGGGGACCAATAGAGACAGACAAAAGTAATGGGGAAGCTGGAGCTGGCGATGGAACAACTTTAAAGATCAGAGGAGTATCTTATTCAAAAGGCATTGGTGTGCATGCTAATTCAACTATTGTTTATAATTTAAATAACAATTACAGTCGATTTATTTCAACAATCGGGCTTGATGATGAAATTGCAACAGCTAATGAAGGAGCGACAGTTATTTTTAGAGTATATAAAGATAATGTTTTATCCTACACTAGTGCTACTCTCAATAAAAACAGTTCGGCAGTAAAGCTCAATATTGATGTAAAAGATGTTAATGAGTTAAAATTAGAAGTTAATGACGCAGGAGACAGTTTCTTTGCCGACCATGCCGATTGGGCGAATGCTCGCCTTCACTGTGTAGATACGCAAGTACCTTCAGCTCCAACGTCATTGAAAGAAAGTTTGCTTTCTCAAAATTGTGTCACACTTACATGGAATTCTTCAACCGATAATATGGAGGTTGAAAAATACAATATTTATCAAGATGGTGATTTTATAGGTAGTGTTGATGCTCCAATAACTACATTCGGCGTATCAAGCCTAAACCAGTTACACTACTATACATTTGTAGTAAAAGCAGTTGATTATTCTGGTAATGTTTCAAATCAAAGTAATTTGATAGAAATAGTTACTCTTCAAAATATGATTATTGCGAATTCTAAAAAAATTATTAACAAAGGTCAATCAAGTTCATTAACTGCGTATGGTTGTTTTGGCGGAATAGTTACTTGGTCAAATGGTTCAAACTCTAATCCTTTGGTGGTTAGTTCAATGGATACAATAATTTATAGTGTTACTTGTAAAATTGGTGATTGTACGAGCATTGCCGTAAAAGATACTGTTAAAGTCATTCCTGATTGTAAAAGCCTATATACTTTAATTAAAAACAAAGATAATTTTAGTGGTACATCCACTTCACTAACTTTTAATGCTTCTCAAACAATTAGTGCAAACAACGTAATATCATCTAGAGCTAAAGTAAACTACAATGCAGCGAAATCTATAACTCTTCTTCCTGGATTTAGTGCAAATAGTGGAACGGTATTTATAGCAAAAATAGCTGGCTGCCCAGATACACCAAGTGCACCATCTTCTTCGGCTGACAATTTGGAAGTTGCTCCCATAATAGAGACAAAATTAAGAACATCAAGGAAATTGACCAAATGATTCTCTGACAATCTGTCAGTATTTTCTGCCAAAATTATGCTTGGCATTTCTATTGAGGAGATGAATAACTGAAATAAATTGATTAAAAATACTGACACAAGAAACATGGGAAAAATTATTGGAATTGACTTAGGAACAACAAACTCGTGCGTTGCTGTGATGGAGGGAAACGAACCTGTTGTGATTGCAAACAGCGAGGGAGCTCGTACAACACCTTCGATTGTAGCATTTTTAGAGAATGGAGAAAAGAAAATTGGAGCCCCTGCCAAACGTCAAGCTATCACTAATCCTAAAAATACTATTTCTTCTATCAAACGTTTCATGGGTAAACGTTATACAGAAGTTGGAAGTGAATTGAAAACAATCACTTATGATGTAGAACAGGGTGCAAACAACACTCCACGTGTACGCATTGGCGACAGATTATATACTCCACAAGAGATTTCGGCATCAATTCTTCAGAAAATGAAGCAAACTGCTGAAGACTATCTCGGAATAACTGTTACAGAAGCGGTTATTACAGTCCCTGCATACTTCAACGATGCAGAACGTCAGGCAACTAAAGAAGCGGGAACAATCGCTGGTTTAGATGTAAAACGTATAATCAACGAGCCCACTGCTGCTGCTTTAGCTTATGGCCTTGACAAGCAAGGAAAAGACATTACAGTTGCTGTTTTCGACTTGGGTGGTGGAACCTTCGACGTTTCGATTCTTGAATTGGGAGATGGTGTATTTGAAGTTAAATCAACTGATGGCGATACGCACCTTGGTGGCGATGACTTCGACCAAGTAATTATTGAATGGTTGGCAGATGAATTTAAAAAAGATGAGGGTATCGACCTCCTTCAAGATGAAATGGCTTTACAACGCTTAAAAGAAGCGGCTGAAAGAGCTAAAATTGAACTTTCGAGTTCGGCACAAACTGAAATCAACTTGCCATACATATTCCCAGTTAATGGAATACCGAAACACTTGGTAAGAAACTTTTCAAGGGCAAAATTTGAACAATTGGCTGACAGTTTGATACAAAGAGCGATGGAGCCTTGTAAGCGTGCCAT
>CAMAQF010000028.1 GCA_945860265.1 Emticicia agri
ATTTTTAGCTCAACTACAAAGCATATTCAACATAGACCCGTTTTTATAGCCAAATTTGCCAAATCTGGGCGATTTAAAGTTTTGGCCAAAACTGCCAAAGGATAACTTACGGTATAACATTCTTCGGTTTTTACCATTCTATTATTTCCCGTTCCATCTGCAATAACACCATCGGCATTGGCGTGAGTCTCGCAAAATTCGATTGCTGTTTTTAGCAAAGAGTGCGTTGGATTGGTTTGAGCTAAAATAGCAAAGGGCAAAATAGACTCAACAGTATGGATTTTCTCAACCGTTTTTATGTTGTTCAGATTGCAGTAGACCAAGCTATTTTGGGCAAAATAAAGATCTAATTGCTGCAACAAAACTTTTTTTGCTTGGCTAGAATTTTTACTCAATTCCAATAATCCATCCCAAACTATGCCTTGCTGCCAACCAAAAGTTTGTAAGGATTCAAGCGATAATAAACGGTCTTTCCAGCGACCCGACGATTCGGTGTCTTTTTTAATTTTATCGCCATAAACTAATAAATGTGGCAAATAAGCTTTCGGAGCATTTTTTTGTTAATTATTTTCTGAGAAAAACCAAAAAGGTTTTGTGCCTTTTATCATTTTTAGGATAATACCTTCTTTAAAAACAGCTTGTAAATCTTCCTTCGGAATAAGTAATTCAAAAGGCTGCATCAAAGCAGCAAATCTCAAATCCCAATCCGCTATTTTTTTACCCGAAACAGCCGTTTTTACTTCAAAAATCAACTCTTCTCGCACATCTGTTGCACTAGTAACCCGTAACCGAGCAGATTCATTTTTTTGTGGAATTACCTGATTCCAAGATAGTTTTATGCCGTCATTTTTGGCTGAAATTTCAGAAAATGCCCAATTAAATGGGATGTAATTTTCAGTTGGTAATATAGCTTCTCCACCCGAAATTTTGGCTAAGAAATATTGATACGCATCAGCTTCTACCCAATTTTCAAAGGGGGCAGTCGAAGCGAGTATCGTAGCTGTTTTGAGCATTTGGCGACGGGTAAAATTCATTTATTTCGTTTTTTAAGATGCGTTAAACCAATTTCATTTTTTCAGCATCCCAGTTTAATGCTTTGTTCTTTTCTGCACTGATATTACAGGCAATTGAAGGGCCTGCGGTTCTAAGTCCAAAAGTTGCATCTTCTAAAATTGGAGAATTTGACCTTATGCCATTGAAAAAAGAAATCATGTGGTCGAGTCTATCATCATAATTAGCAGGTGGCGTAAATTCAATTGTTTTTCCCATTTCGTAGCCGCCTTTTTTATCACCATATTTTTCGGAATACCACTTTTTATAATCTTCTTTTTGTTTAGCAGAAAAACTGTCAAAAGAATCATAACCACCAAATCCTGGAGCAACGCTTCTTTTGAGGGTTTTTACCTTGAAATCATTCCAACCAATATCTATCGCCCCATCAGTACCGATAAGTTTGATGCCAAATCCACCTTTACCTTCACCACTCGCCAAATTGATTCGTGTATATAATTGAAACGAAGGATGCGTTTTTGCTTGCGGATAAGTCATGAAAGAGTTGATTAAATCGTAAGCATCTCTGCCATCTTTCCAATAGTTTACTTCGCCCAAAGCAAATATTTTATTTGGTCCGATTGAACTAGTAATTGTATGTAAACCTGTGAGCAAATGCACTGTTAAATCTCCTGCCGAGCCTGTGCCATAATCTTTATAATTTCTCCATCTAAAAAAACGCTCGGCACTAAAAGGTACTTTGGGGGCATTGCCTAAAAACTTGTCAAAATCAATTGTTTCTGGCGAGGCGTCTGTCGGAATAGAATATTGCCAAGCACCTTTTGCATCAGTTCGGTCGCAATAGGCTTCTACATAAGTCAACTCACCGATTATACCACTTTCAAAGTATTTTTTGGCCTCCAAAATAGCGACACTGCTTGCTCTTTGACTGCCAACTTGAAAAACTTTACCTGTTTTTTTCTGCGTTTCTATGATTGCATGACCGTCTTCTATTTTCTGAATCATCGGTTTTTCACAATAGACGTGCTTTCCTGCATTCATGGCATCAATTGCCATCTTTTGGTGCCAGTGGTCGGGTGTGCAAATCAGTACTGCATCAATATCTTTTTTTGCCAGTAACTCTCGGTAGTCATTGGTAGTAAAAAGAGAATTTCCCCATTTTTCTTTTGCTCTTTCTATTCGACCTGTATATAAATCACAAACGGCAACTAATTCAACCCCATCAACTTTGAGGGCAGTATCGGTATCATAATGCCCGATAATTCCAGCACCGATTAAACCAATACGAATTTTATCATTGGCACTAACCTTTGCTTTTGAAACCAGCGATTTTCGGACAATATTTTCATTTGCCGAAACCGTTGTTGCCACTGAAATAGCCGCTACCGAGCCACCGATATTTTTAATGAATTTTCTTCTCGAATTTTCCATAATTGATAAGATTTAATTTAAACAATATTGAAATAAATTTATTTTTGAATGATTACTTATTTTTATGATATTCTATATCCTTCTTTAGCAATTACACGTACCAGATAAGTTCCATTACTGAGTAATTCTGTCGGTATATTTACTAAATTTATGCCCGTATTAGTAGCTAAGAAATTAGTTTTTTGTATTCTAATTCCTAGTAAATCAATAATTTCTATTTCAAACGGCTCTCTTGCTTCAGCATATAATTTTATTTTTATTTCTTGGTTAGATTTCATTTTTCCATTATAAGGATTTGGGTAAAGCACCATTTCTTTACTTTCATCATTTCGATTTTCGGTAATCAAAATAATAACCCTTTTGGCATCTGAATCTTTAACTTATTATACGGTTTCACTCCTGTTGATTTAATGTTGTCACCCTTTATCGCAAATTCTTCATGTTTCTAATCTGCAATAAAAATTTCTGTACTGGCGGGTAAAGAATCAGATTTGGTCTGGTTAGGATTGAGGTTGCTTAATCTTGTTTGATTTTTTCCATCGGGATTATCGATAAAAAGAGAGATATGGTATGCGTCTTTATAGTCATTTGAGAAGCTAATACTAATATTGTCCTGTGCGTTTACGCAATATGCAAACAAGAATAGAGCAATAAATAAGACGATATTTTTCATTTTTAAGAAAATTTGATTGTTTATTATAAGTATTAAAGTTACTCAAAGAATTTGCAATTTCAACGCGATGATTGAATATTTCATCATATGAAAATTAATTTAAGTTTAGGAAATGAATAACTCAATTAAATATTTGAAATCTATTTTATAATAAATTAAATTAAAGGCGATGGTTTATATTTGAGTCGAAATTTCATATTAAATTTTTACAATTTGAACAAAATCTCATAAGAGAGTAAATTTTTCAAGTTTTTAATTTTGTCCTTTTAAATATCAGAATTGCTCAAAAAAATAAATCAATTAAAGATTTGGCTTGTGTAGCAAACTTTCTAAAAAAGATCGGGATTCGGGATTGATGAATTTAGATGATAATAATACAATTGTAAAAAATAAACAATCAGTTAGGTATCATAGATCAATAATAGAACTTAATCTTAAAGAAGTTTAATTACATTTTTTTAATTTTGGTTAATTTCTTATTAAATCCTGATAATCTCATTACAGATTGTCAGGATTTATTTTTAAAATATTTTTTGAAAATGTTAAATTATTTTAAGAAACAAATATGTATTGCATATTTTATTGCATATTTTATTGCATGTTAGTAATTTTAAAAACAAAAAAGCACTTACATAATTTTGTAAGTGCTTCATTATCAGATTTATATCTTGTGACCCCATTTGGATTCGAACCAAAGACCTACAGATTAGAAATCTGTTGCTCTATCCAGCTGAGCTATAGGGCCTTTCTAATAATACAAATATAGGGCTTTACATTTTAAAAGTCAAATATCATAAAAAAAAACATTTGTAAAAGTCGAAAACTGATGATTCTAAGCTAAAATGCTTTGAAACTTTAATTATTAAGCTGAACTTTGAATATAAAATTTGTAAAAAGATACTTATCGGCAATCAATGTTATTTAATTCGCTACAGTTTATATTTTTCTTCATAGTTGTTACCTTAGCATATTTTAGTTTGCCCCATCGTGGACGCATTTGGCTTTTGCTTCTTGCAAGTTGTTATTTTTATGCAGTGTTTCAACCAATTTATATCTTAATTCTCTTCGTAACAATTGTAGTAGATTATTTTGCTGGAATCTGGATTGAAAATGCTCAAGGAAAAAAACGGATGTTACTTTTGGTACTCAGCCTAATTTCAAATATAGGATTTTTGGCTTACTTCAAATATTATAATTTTTTTGTCGAAAATATCAATAATGTATTCTTTCATTTAGGTTCAACAACTCAGCTCGAATTATTAAAAATATTATTGCCGATTGGTCTTTCGTTCCACACATTTCAAGCGATGAGTTACACAATTGAGGTTTATCGTGGTAATGAAAAAGCTGAGAAAGATTTTGCTATTTATGCCCTTTATGTAATGTTTTACCCACAGTTAGTAGCTGGGCCAATCGAACGACCACAAAATGTACTTTGGCAATTTCATAAATATTTTGAGTACGATTTTGAAAACCTAAAAGCTGGATTGATGCGAATGGCCTGGGGGATGTTTAAAAAAGTAGTAATTGCTGACCGTCTTGCTATGGTAGTTGATTATTCTTACGATAACCCTTACGATCATAATGGTTTCACACTTTTGGTTGCTACCGTCTTTTTTACCTTTCAGATTTATTGCGATTTCTCAGGCTACTCAGATATTGCCATCGGAGCTGCACGAGTAATGGGCTTTAAACTCATGGATAATTTTGAAGCTCCGTATTTTTCAAAATCAATCAATGAATTTTGGCGTCGATGGCATATTTCTTTGTCGAGTTGGTTTAAAGACTATTTATACATTCCACTTGGTGGAAATCGGGTAGGAGAGTTTCGGAAATACTTTAATCTTTTCTTCGTCTTTTTGATGAGCGGATTGTGGCATGGTGCAGCCTGGACATATATAATTTGGGGGGCATTGCACGGAATATATTTAGTTTTAGCTCAAATTCGCAAGAAATATACTCCATTTGAAGCTAACAAATACTTCTCCAACAACATAATTAATATTTTTAATTTATCTTTTACCTTTTTGCTAGTGATGCTTACTTGGGTTTTTTTTAGGGCAAAAGGATTGAGCAATGCGAAGATAATTCTATCAAAATTGCTACATATCGATAATTATGACAGCATCATTGCAACGCCATTTAGCATGTACGAAATGATTTTTTGTTGGTTTTTGATTGCGATTTTGCTTCTAAAAGATAAATTTATGATGAAAATAAACACTAAAAACACAACACAGTTTTATTTAAAGTTTATTATTTTGTTAGTGTTTTGCTACTTTTTTGGTGTATTTTTCTCAAACCAGTTTATATATTTTCAGTTTTAAAATCTACATCTAAAAGAGACATAAAAATGAAATACTTCTTTTTAATACTTTTTTCACTCTTGTGGTTTTTAGGGTTTTCGGGTTCTATGGCAAAGTGGCTATACGAAAAGGGAATCTCACAAGATGATTACCGCTACGGTGATTTATACCGGATGTCAAATTTGGCACAGTTTAAAGCTCCGCTGCAGCAATGCACAGTTCCACAAAATCTGCCAGTGGGTAATACCTCCCTAATTATTATGGGTGATAGTTTCACTGAAAAAGAACGCATCGAAAAAAAACATTTTAAAGGATTAAGTAATTATAATAGATACTTTATTACTGATACTATTAAAGTTAAGCTGGATACCTCAAAACGAAATGTGCTTATCATCGAAACGGTCGAACGACATTTTAGAGAACGATTATCGAAACCTTTTACTAATTTAAAAGTGATGGAACATCAGACTGTTTTGGAGAAAACAAACGAGAGAAACTTGAAAGATAGGCTTTTAAATTATAACGTTCCGTATAATACCGATCGCCACGAATCCATACTTTTTTCTTCAGATTTTTTCTTGGCTTTTAAAGAATGGAAAGCATGGTTAAATTGGAGATTATTCAACCGAATTGACGAAAAAGTAATACTTTCAAAAGATGAAAAATATCTTTTCTACCAATTAGATGCCCAAGCTTCGGGAATAAATTCTTGTTTTGATCAAATCTCGGAAGAAGAAATAAAATTGATGGTCGATAATCTAAATAAGACTTATAAACACTACAAAAAAGCTGGTTTTGATGAGGTTTATTTATCAATTATTCCGAATAAAACTTCAATTCTCGGAACAGATTTAGGCGAATACAATCACTTAATTGAAAGAATTCAGAAAGATTCAGCTTTGAAAACACCTTTTCTTGATATTTATACACCTTATCACAATTCTAAGAAAATACTTTACGAAAAAGGTGACTCGCACTGGAATTGTGAAGGAAAACAAATGTGGTTGGATTTGGTCAATGCTAAATTATAGAAATTTTTTGTAGAAATGAAGTAGAGATGTTGCATGCAAAGTCTCCATGGGGATAGTATAAAATATTATTTCACAAAACCCAAGATTTCTGCAATCACAAACTCTTGTTCTTCTGCCGTCAGCATTGGGTATATCGGAATACTTAAGCAATGGTCATAATACTTTTCAGCATTCGGGAAATCACCTTTTTTGCTTCCCAATCCTTTATAATAAGGCATTAAATGTACTGGAATATAGTGTACTTGAGCAAAAATCTGCTTCGTGCGTAAATAATCATATAATCCTTTGCGGTCTTCAATTTGAATCACATACAAATGATACGCATGGCCAACATTGGCAGGTGGATTAATAGTTTTTATATTAGTTCCCGCAAATGCTTCATCATATCGTTTGGCAATCGCTTGACGTTTTGCGAGACCATCTTCTGCTCTTTTTAACTGTGAAATTCCCAAATTACAAAGTACATCGGGCAATCGATAATTATAGCCCAGCTCCTGCAATTCCATATACCATCCACCGTGATTTTCAATCAAAGCAGGGTCGCCTTGATAAACCATTCCATGGGAACGATATTGTTTGAGCTTTTTATATAGTTCTTCATCGTTGGTTGTTACCATTCCACCTTCACCAGTGGCAATGTGCTTTACGGGATGAAATGAAAAAATAGCTAAGTCAGCCAACGAACCATCACCACAACGATGATTTTTGCCTGAATTATCGTTAAAACTTCCACCAGGGGCGTGACAAGAATCTTCTAAAATCCATAAGCCATATTCATCTGCTAGTTTTCTAAATGCTTCTAAATCAACTGGATAACCTGCAAAATCAACTGGAATAATACCATCAAAAGTGCCTTTTGGGTGCTGATTCAGTAAATTTCTAACTTTTTCAATATCCAATATTACTGTTTCTGGATTAATATCGGCAAACACAACTTCTCCACCACAATAACGCACACAATTGGCCGATGCCGAGAAAGTAATAGGTGAAGTAATGACTTTTGAAGATGGATTTACTTCCATTGCCATGCACGAAATATGCAAAGCTGCTGTGCCATTGGCAACCGCAACCGCATATTTGCAACCAATATATTTGGCAAAAGCGAGCTCAAATTCAGCAACTTTTGGTCCTGAAGTTAAAAACGGAGATTTGAGCGTTTCGATAACTGCCGCTATATCTTCGTCAGTAATATTTTGTTTTCCGTATGGAATCATTTTTAAATTTATTTCGGTTGAAAATCAGCGTCAATGTGGGTTTTTATTTCTTCGCGAATCTGCTCAACTGTTAACCATTCGACGTTAGTTCCAGAATTATATTTGAAACCTTCAGTGACAAACGAAGCACCAAAATGCTTCAAATATTCATTTATATTCCAAATTGGAGAAAAAGGCATGATTACATAATATTTCTTTGTCTCGATTGTGCTTAACGAATCCGTTTCAGTAATCATTTCTTCGTGAAGTTTTTCACCTGGGCGAATACCAACGTTCGGAAACTCACAGTTAGGACCAATTGCTTTAGCAACATCCATGATTCTATAAGAAGGAATCTTTGGTACATAAATTTCACCACCCCAAGCATGCTCAAGGGCATAAAGTACCATTTCTACGCCATCTTCCAACGAAATATTAAATCGGGTCATACGTTCGTCAGTTATCGGTAAAACACCCGTTTTTGCTTTTTCCAAGAAAAATGGCATAACCGAACCACGAGAACCAATTACATTACCATATCTTACCACAGAAAAAGTAATCTGACGATTTCCTCTCATGTTATTGGCTGCTACAAAAAGTTTATCCGAACACAATTTTGTTGCACCATAAAGGTTTATTGGAGCGGCAGCTTTGTCGGTTGATAATGCCACAACTTTTTGGATATTATTAGCTAAAGCAGCGTTAATTACATTTTCCGCCCCAAAAACATTAGTTTTTATACATTCCATCGGGTTATATTCTGCTGCAGGTACTTGCTTCAAAGCTGCAGCATGAATGATATAATCAATACCTTCGCAAGCACGTTTTAGGCGTTCACCATCGCGTACATCCCCTATGAAAAAGCGTATATTTGGATATTTATTTTGAGGATAAGTTTGCTGCATCTCATACTGCTTCAATTCGTCACGAGAATAAATAACTACTCGACGAACATCAGGGAAGCGACTGAAAATAGTTTCGACCAATTTTTTGCCGAAAGAACCTGTTCCACCTGTAATCAGAATTGCTTTGCCGTTTAAATCGAGCATTTGTTATTTTTATTTATTAGAATAATCACCAAAATCTTGACAGATAAAAGATTAACTTAAATCGTATGCAAAGTTACGAATTAGGTACGGAATTCTTTCTATGAATGAAAAGATGATTTTTGCATTAAGACTTGTAAAGTTTCATAAAACTACATTTTTTGGATATTAAACATTAATCAGCCTAAAAAAACACTAATTAAAACTGATAATATAACAAGTTTTGCAAAACGACTGAATACGTATTGTATTGATTTTACAATTCTGATTTGTCTTAATTTTATCCAGTAAAGATTTATTCTATAACTTGTGAGAAATTTTAAAAATTATTTTGTACCACGTTTTTCGGGGGCATAACCATTAAAAAAGTTAAGCCAAATGGTGCGTGAAAGACGATAATAAATAGGCATTAAAATAGCTGTCAGTGAAACATAGATAATCATCAATAAAGTGCCACTAATATATTGTTCAAGCAGAACAAAGTAGGCTACGATTGTTATTACAAACAATGCAATATTGAGCATATAACTCACATACATTGCACCAAAGAAAAAACCCATTTCTTTTTCATAACGTAGCCCACAGTGTGGACAAGTTTCTTTTAATGCAGTCATTTTCTTGTAAGGGTTTCTTGTTTCAAAAACATTACCCTCGTGGCATCTTGGACATTTCATCGCAAAAATGCTATATAATTTCGAACCTTTGCCAAACATATATCTAATGTGAATTTTTGCTATTATTATTTAACTTCGGTGCAAATTACGGTAGAATAAATTGCTTTATCATAGGCATTTTCATTTATTGTATAGTACTTTTTATCTATTTTGAATTTCATGAATCTATAAAAAATTAGAGAGCTGATGTTGGAAATATACTATTTGCGATATTTGAGGAATAAAGCCCGAAAAAGCAAAACAAACGGAAAACCATGTTGAACTAAATCGAACCAGTCGATTGGTTTCATGCCTACGGCACCGCCGATTAGCCAACGAAGTTTGCCAATTAGATGGGGTTCGGGAACAAACGGGGCTAAACCCAAAGTTAGGCTCACAATGAGCCACAATTTCCAATTATTTAGTGTTGGTTTCATATTTTTTATCTGTTGATTAAGCGAAACTGTTCGGGAGTTGATCCGACTTCTTTTTTAAAAACTCTGATAAAATACGAACAATCGTCGTAGCCCAAATGATAGGCCATTTCACAAACCGAAATTGAAGAATGGAGCAAAAGGCGTTTTGCTTCCAAAATAACTCTACATCTAATGAGTTCGCCCGCCGTTCGACCAATTGTTTTTGTGCATAAAGCATTCAGATAATTGGCAGAAATATTGAGTTTATCGGCAAAATCTTTTACTGATTTGTATTCTTTAAAATGCTTTTCAATGAACATTTCAAAACTTCTGATTTTGACACATTCAGTTCGGTGCTATCACCTTTGTAAAGTCGTTGATAAATTCTAATTGAGTGAATCAAAATTATTTTCAGTAAAGACTTTATAAGCGTATCTCGGTGTGGTTGATTGGCCTTAAATTCAATAATAATTTCCTCAAAAAGATTTTCAATTCGCTGACAATCCTCGTCCGAAAAAACTACCATCGGAGCATCATTATTGCTATTATTGAAAAAAGGAAGTGCTTGTAGCGAAAGTCCTTTTTCGATAACTTCGTAAAATTCTTTTTTGAAAAAGAGTGTGTAGCCGACGGTATCAGCACTCAAATTCCAGTCATGCACTTGAACATCGTTCATGAAAAACATTTGATTCGGCTCAACTATAAATCGCTTAAAGTCAATGTCATGCGTGCCACTTCCTTGTTTAATATAAATGAGATTGTAGAAATCATGTCGATGTGGAAAATCAGCCGATGAAAGCGTTTTTAAATGGTTTTCTAATCGACGAACATCAAGTTTCATCAAGATGTTTTTATCGCATGAATTAAGGTGCTCAATAGTTATAATTGGAATCGACTTTTGCATTAGTTTTTAGAAATCATTTCTTTTTCTGAGCCTTCTTAAAATCGTCAATTGGCTTGAAAGGCCCGAATTTGTGTTGTTCTTCAGAAAAATTATCAGCATAAGGGCCAAATGGGTGGTCGATTGGTTTGCCCGAAATTTTTGGCCAGTCTTTGTTCAAATCTTTTGTTGGTCGAGGTCGAGAATTAACATAGGCGGCAATATCCCATGCTTCTTCGTCAGATAATTGTGGTTTTTCGTAGCTCACTCCAATTGGCATATTTGTTTTGATGTATCCAGCTAATCTTGAAAGTCGAAAAAGTCCAGCACCAATATTATAAGAATGTTCGCCCCAAAGTGGAGGATAAGTATAGCCGAATCCCTCAGAATTTTTCACTCCTTCACCATTTTGTTGATGACAACTAACACATTTTTGTTCATACGCAATTTGTCCTTTGACAGGGTCAGCTGCTCGATTCAGATACTTTAATTTCCAAATACCAGTTCCTTTTGGAATTGAATCTTTCGGCACGCACTGACCAAGAAATGTGATATAACTCACAATAGCTTGCATTTCATGGCTGCTACTATCAAGCCCTCGACCATTTAAGCTTCGTTCTATGCAGTCGTTAACTCGTTTTATGATACTCTCTTTTGATCCCGAACGTTCTCTAAATTTAGGATAAGTTGAAGCAACAGCTCCATAATTATTGCCCCAAACCTTTGAGCCTGCATCTAAGTGGCAGTTTTGGCAATTCATACCATTGGTTTGCTTAGCAATCTTTCCTTTTGGGCCTAAATAGTAAGCTGTATTGGCAATTAGTTCTCTGCCATATTTCACTAGTTTGGGGTCTTTTTCATGCACAACTGCATCCATGCTGATGAGGTTCCAAACTGGCTTTTCTGCTTTATAGGGTTTCTTTTCAAAAGTTTTTGAGGTGATATTTTCGGTTTGAAAATTAAAGATTCCTGTGAAATAAAGCACAACAGTAATTACCAAAAACACAGAAGAACCAAGTAACATTAAGACAATTTTTAAAAGTTTATCCAGACTTGTTCGAGACTTAACATCAAACTTTTTCATTAAATACTCATTTAGGGCTTAAAAAGACAGTAAAAAATAGATTAGATTTACTGTACAATTAAATTTTTTATTCTCAATTTGCGTTATTTTTTAAGACTTTAAATATCATTTAGGAAATTTGTTTTGGAATGCCCCGTAGAGCCAAGTTCCAGCAATTGCACTTGCTAATGTTATTATTATAGCCAAAAAACCACTTCCAATTTGGGCAAATAGGGGCCCTGGACAAGCACCTGTTATTGCCCAGCCGAGTCCGAAAATCAGTCCGCCATAAATTTGCCCTTTATCAAATGTTTTGTCAGGAATAGAAACCATTTCACCTGCTAAAGTCTTGATATTAAAGCGTTTGATGAGTTGAACTGAAATCAGACCAACCACAACGGCCGTACCGATCACTCCATACATGTGAAATGATTGCAGTCGGAACATTTCTTGTATTCTGAACCACGAGATGATTTCGGCTTTTACAAAAACAATCCCGAAGATTATTCCAACAATCAGATATTTGAAATTACTGGCAAAGCTCTCATTTTTTACTTGATTGTTGGGTGCTTCACACACAAATTCTTCTGTAGAAGTATTATCTATTTTTGTTTTTATCATGATTAGAATAATTTAAAAATATATGGCATAATTATGTGAGTCATAGCGAAACCTCCAACCATAAAGCTGATTGTTGCAATTAATGAAGGCAATTGTAGATTCGATAATCCCATGATTGCATGACCAGAAGTACAACCACCAGCATAGCGAGTTCCAAAACCCACCATTAGACCACCTATAACTAAGAAAATTAGGCCTTTAATTGTGAAAATATTTTCTACGCTAAAAATGTCTGACGGCATCATTGCCGAAAAATCAGTTACGCCCAAGGCTTTTAAGTCTTTAACCGTGTTTTCATCTATAATAAATTCATTTGGATTTGATAGATATTGACTCGCAATTATTCCACCCAAAAGCACGCCAACCACAAAAAATAAATTCCATATTTCTTTTTTCCAATTATACCTAAAATACTCAATATTAGCAGGGAAACAAGCGGCACATAAATGGCGAAGCGACGAAGAAATTCCAAAGATTTTATTGCCCATGAGTAGCAATGTTGGCACCGTCAGTCCAATCATAACACCTGCTACTGCCCAGTGCCAAGGTTGTTTGATGAATTCAATCATTTTTTTAATTTTACTTTTAATGTTGTTAACGCTATATTTTGTATTTAAAGTATTACAGAAAGGCAAGGCGTAATTTTGACCTTATTTCTTTTATCCTAACCTAAGAAATACTTATTCTTTTAGTCTAACCGAAGTTAAACTTTTAATTTCGATTGGCAAACAAAATTCGAGCGTGGAACTTCAGTCATGGCAATTGCGGCAAAGCCACCAGCTATATCTACAAGATTATCAAACCCACGAGATTTCAAGATTGATGCCGCAACCATTGAGCGATACCCTCCTGCACAGTGAATATAATTAGTATCAGTTTTCGAAAATGCCGACATATTATTGCACAAATATGCCAATGAAACACATTCAGCTTCTTCGACATGTTCTGCACAATATTCTGCTTCTTTTCTTACGTCTTTCACTAAAAGTTTTCCTTCATTTTCGGCGTATATTTTTGCAAAAGCTTCTGCCGAAATAGATTCAATTACATCAATTTCTTTTCCTGCTTCAATCCAAGCTTTGATGCCACCTTGCAAATATCCAATAATATTGTCATAGCCAACTCTTGAGAGGCGAGTAATTACTTCGTCGATATTTTTTATATCAGCAATGAATAAAATTGGTTGCTCTATATCGATCAAAAGTGTGCCAACCCAAGGAGCAAAGTCTCCTTTTATGCCAATATTGATAGAATTCGGTACAAATCCGTCCTTAAAATTCTGAGCAGCACGAGTATCAATCATTACTGCACCAAGTTCGTTGGCTGCAACTTCAAAAGCTTGTGGCGAAAGTGCTTGAATATTAGTTTTCAAAAAATCAAGGTTTTTTGCACCAGTTTTGTTAATCATTACATTTTTCGGAAAATAGTAGGGGGGAGGTGTAAGCCCATCCGTTACTGACGAAATAAATTGTTCTTTACTTTGTGGTTGAAGAGCATAATTTACTTTTTTCTGATTTCCCAAAGTGTCAAAAGTTTCTTTGCTCATGTTTTTGCCACACGCCGAACCTGCACCGTGAGCAGGATAGACAATCAAATTGTCTGGCAAGGTCATGATTTTTGTATGCAAAGAAGTATATAAATAGCTCGCTAAGTCTTCAATTGTTAGATTTGATTTTTGTGCCAAATCTGGGCGTCCAACGTCTCCAATAAATAAAGTATCACCCGTAAAAATACAGTTTTCCATACCATTTTTATCGATTAATAAATAACACGACGACTCCATCGTGTGGCCAGGTGTATGAAGAACCTTGATTTTGATTTCTCCGATTTCAAAAACCTGTCCGTCTCCAGCAATAATACACTCAAACGATGGCGTGGCTTTTGGACCATAAACTATTTTTGCACCAGTTTTTTGAGCCAATTCTACATGACCTGATACAAAATCAGCGTGAAAGTGAGTCTCGAAAATATATTTGATTTTGGAGTTATTTTTTTCTGCCTTATTCATGTAAGAATCTACTTCACGAAGTGGGTCGATGATGGCTACTTCACCTGCTGACTCAATATAATATGCTCCTTGTGCGAGACAGCCAGTATAAATTTGTTCTATTATCATTGTTCCTATTATTAATTTTTATTGAGGGAATTGCTTATTTAGGAATTTTAAATTGGTGAATTTGTTACTTTTCAGTTTAGTTAGTGAATTTTAACCGATTAACCAGTAACTATTTAACGATTAACTAAGCTGAAATACTTCTTCTAAAACTGCAAAAAATAAAGTTTTGTATCGTGGAAAAAGGTGTAATATGATCAACGGAAATACATTTTATTTTATCAAAAAATACTTTCAAACGTTCTGTCATTGAGCCTTCAGAATATTGTTTTATTTCAATTCCGCTGCATTTTGTAGGCCCTTGCTCTGAAAATGTGCCTAATATTAAAACTCCCGATGGCTTTATACTTTTTTTGATAGATTTGATGTAATTTGAAATCTCATATTCTTTGGTCATGAAGTGAAAAACTGCCCTATCATGCCAAAAATCATATTGTTCAATTGGTTCGAAGGTTGCGATATCCGCAACAATCCATTTAACCTTCCTTGCTTTTTCGCCTAATCGTTGTTGAGCTTTTTTGAGTGCTTCTTCTGAAATATCGAGCACTGTAATATTTTCGTAGCCTAAATCAATCAGGTGGTCAACAAAGTAGCTATCGCCACCTCCGATGTCAATTAAATTAGCTGTTTTTTCAATTTTATTTTCTTTTAAAAAACTGAGTGATGTTTCAGGTTTATCTTGATACCAACTTACCTCAGTGCTGTTCTTTGTTTGGTAGATATTTTCCCAATGTTTTTTTCTTGTAAAATCGTTCATTTAAAATCTGACAGTTTTATGAGTTATGAAAAAATAGTTCTTTAGTGATAATGTAAAGTCCCATGATCACGACAAAATAGCCAAAAGCTGGTTTTAGTTTTTCATCCGAAACTTTTTCAGAAAACATACTTCCAATAATAATTCCGATTATTGCTATAACCGAGAAAATACCTAAAAAGTGCCAATTAATGGCATCATTCCCCTTAATATCGCCCAAAAACCCAATCAATGATTTGAGAGCAATGATAACTAAAGAAGTACCTGCGGCTTTTTTCATTGGTGGTTTAGCGAGAATAACCAGTGCTGGTATTATTAAAAATTTACCACAGGCACGCAGGAGTCCGGTGATTGTACCCACTACTAAGCCTTCAATAAAATTATAGGATAGTTATATTTGATTTCATCAATTTGTTTTTCCTTATATTTTTTTGACTCACTAATCATTTAAAGGAAGCATAGACCATTAGCACAGCAAAGCAGGATTCAAGTAACAAATTGTATTTAAATAAAATCAAAAACCTCACAAGAAGTTAAAATTCTGTGAGGTTTAAGCTAGTTTTTAAGAATCTTATTTTCCTTGTGCTTCTACAACAGCAATAGCTACCATATCCACTATTTCACGAACTGTACTACCGAGTTGGAGGACATGAACAGGTTTTTTTAAACCCAATAATATCGGCCCGATTTTGTCTATATTGGCAACTTCTTTTACAATGTTGTAGGCGATATTTGATGAAGAAAGATTCGGGAATATTAGCGTATTTGCACGTCCACCAGCCAAATCGCTAAAAGGGTGTTGTTCTTTCAATAAATCAATATCAAATGGTAAGTGAGCTTGCATTTCGCCATCCACAACCATATTTGGATGCTTGTCTTTCAAAATCGCTACTGCTTTTTGCATTTTCAGAGCATCTTCTCCATCGGTACTACCAAAGTTTGAGTAGGTGAGAAGAGCAATACGTGGTTTGATATTGAACTTTTCTACTTCTTTGGCAGCTAATTCGGTGATCTCAACGATTTCATCTACTGTTGGATTAAAGTTTACAGTTGTATCTGCTAAGAAAAGTGGACCAAATCGGCTCATCAAAATATACATTCCCGAAACCTTTTTTACTCCTTCTTGACGACCAATAATCTGTAAAGCTGGACGAATTGTTTCTGGATAATTTCGAGTCATACCACCAATCATGGCATCGGCTTCGCCCGTTTCAACCATCATGGCTCCAAAATAATTTCGATTACGCATCAATTGCGTTGCCTCAAAATGGTTATATCCTTTTCGTTTGCGTTTTTCATAGAAAATTGCACCGAATTTTGCCAAGTTATCTTCCTGTTCTGACGAACGAGAATCAATGATTTCGGCATACGGTAAGTCAATATTATTTTCTTCGAGTAACTGCGTGATTTTAGCTACATTACCTAATAAAATGGGCGTTGCAATTTTCTCGTCTTGTACTTCTTGGGCTGCTTTCAGAACAGTTAAGTTTTCGGCATCAGCAAAAACGACACGCTTTGGGTGAAGTTTTGCTTTATTTGTGATAACTTTTTTGAGCGAATTATCTTGTCCTAAACGTTTTGCCAATTGTGTATCATAAGCTTCCCAATCTGTAATCGGAAACTTTGCCACGCCACTATCCATCGCTGCTCTTGCTACCGCTGGGGCAACGGTGGTTAGCAAACGAGGGTCAACAGGCTTAGGGATTATATAGGTTCGGCTAAACGATAGGTTAGTTTCGCCATAAGCTAAATTTACGACATCTGGTACTGGTTTTTTGGCTAAATCGGCCAATGCTCTGACGGCTGCCAACTTCATTTCTTCGTTGATAACCTTCGAACGAACATCTAAAGCACCACGAAAAATATAAGGGAAACCGAGTACATTATTCACTTGATTAGGATAATCCGAACGGCCAGTTGCCATAATAATGTCTTCACGAGCTTCGATAGCTTCTTCATAGGAAATCTCTGGTGTTGGGTTTGCCATTGCAAAAACAATCGCATCTTTTGCCATTGATTTTACCATGTCTTGGCTAAGGATATTTCCTTTTGAAAGCCCAACAAACACATCTGCTCCAACTAATGCATCAGCAAGCGTTGTGTCAGCAGGCATATTATCGTTTGCAAATTCGATTTTCTTTCCATCCAAATTCGTGCGACTTGGGTGAATCAAACCTTTGCTATCAAACATGAAAATGTTCTTTTTATCAGCACCTAAGGAGTTGTACAAACGAGTACAAGAAATAGCCGAAGCACCTGCACCGTTGATAATAATTTTTATTTGTGCAAAATCTTTTTCTACTAATTCAAGAGCGTTGAGCAATGCAGCCGACGAAATAATGGCAGTGCCATGCTGATCGTCGTGCATTACTGGAATATTTAATTCAGCCTTTAGGCGTTCTTCGATTTCAAAACATTCTGGAGCAGAAATATCTTCGAGGTTTACACCGCCAAAAGTTGGCTCTAGAATTTTTACAGTACGTACAAATTCATCAACATCTTTGGTATTTAATTCAATATCGAAAACATCAATATCTGCATAAATTTTAAATAAAAGTCCTTTACCTTCCATTACTGGCTTGCTCGCTGCCGGACCAATATCGCCCAAACCCAAAACAGCTGTTCCGTTTGAAATTACAGCCACAAGATTTCCCTTTGCCGTGTATCTATAAACGTCTTCTGGATTTTCAAAAATAGCCATGCAGGGGTCGGCTACTCCAGGTGAATATGCCAAAGATAAATCTTTTTGGGTAGAATACTCTTTTGTCGGGATCACTTCGATTTTTCCTGGACGCCCTTTTGCGTGGTAATGAAGTGCCTCTTCTTTTAAATTTTGTTTACTCATTTTCGAATAATATTAGTTTGTTGATGTGAAGGTAATGCTGAAAAATTTTAGTGTTAAAGAAAAAAGTCCTTTTTTTGCTTAAATAGCTGTTTTTGTAAGCATAGACAGCTTTTTGAATCGTTTCTTATTTGTTTTTGATGTTATCTTTTATAATATCCTCATAGTCGCCCAAATGTGCAAAGGCTGTTTCCATTTTAGAGCGGTCGAATTCGTTTTCGTTATTTGAAATCCAAATTGTAGCTACACCGTTTCCGATGAAGTTAGTGATGGCACGGGCTTCTGACATGAATCGGTCAACGCCTAAAAGTAAAGCCAAGCCTTCAATTGGAATAACTTTTAAAGCTGTAAGTGTTGAGGCGAGCACAATAAAACCACTTCCTGTAACACCTGCCGCTCCTTTTGATGTCACCATTAAGATACCAATTATTGTCAGAATTTGTTGAATATCTAAATGAACATTAAAAACCTGTGCCAAGAAAATAACGGCCATTGAAAGGTAAATAGTTGTTCCATCAAGATTGAATGAATAACCCGCAGGCACAACCAAACCAACCACAGATTTAGAGCAACCCATTTTTTCAAGTTTTTCCATCAATGACGGTAAGCCAGCTTCTGAAGAGGATGTTCCAAGAACAATCAGTAATTCTTCACGAATAAATTTTAGGAATTTCCATAAACTAATTTTGTAATATCTCAGTATAAAGTGAAGTATTACAAAGACAAAAATGGCCATAGTAACATAAACCGTTCCCATCAGTTTGGCGAGTGGGAGGAGAGTTTGAATGCCATATTTTGCAATTGTGAAGGCCATTCCTCCAAATGCTCCGATAGGTGCAAAAAGCATAACTTTATGTAAAGCCCAAAATACTTTTTTTGAGATTGGTGTAAGAAAATCTACTACTTTTTTTCTGCCAGAATAATTACTCAAAGAAACTCCTAAAACAATTGCAAGTACCAACACTTGGAGTGTAACATTATCTAAGAAAAATTTTAGCCAACTAAACTCTGTTGCACTTTTAGTATATTTTGAAATATCACCAACTTTAATGGCATCGGTCACTACGCCATCACCAGGACGAATTACATTTGCAACTATAACTCCAACTAATAGAGCAATAGTTGTTACAACTTCAAAGTAAATAAGAGCTTTCCCTCCGACTTTTCCAACTTTTTTCAAATCACCCATTGAGATAATTCCGAGTGTAATTGTCAGAAAAATGATTGGATTGATAAAGATTTTCACAAAACTGATAAATATACTACTCAAAAACTCAGCGAATGTATTTTTTATTTCGAATTCAGAAATAATTAGATTTTGTTTGAAGCCTTTTTCAAAGATTTGATGTAATGCAAATTCGGGGTTATAATGGCCAAGTAAAACACCGCAAACGATAGCAGTTAGTACCCAAAATGTAAGGTTAGTAAAGAGTTTTTTCATTTTGTAAATTTTTATTCAGAAATATTTTGGCAAATTTAATAAGGTGCATGTTAGAAAAAAAACAATAAATAGTGCCATAACATGGCCGTTATCAACGATAGTGGGATAGTAACTCCAATCATTAAACTTGCTAGTGGCGGATTTAGTTTATGATTAACGGCAATGATGGATGCAGTATTCATGGAGCCCAAAGCTGCTCCAACTACGCACATTTTGCCAATCCATGCATTTTCTTGCAATAGAATTTTTTGTTGAAGCAAAATAAGATATAAAATAAAGATTAACAATGGTGCAATAAATAGTTTGAAAAATAAGCCTAGCAACACTGGTTTTTGTATAAGATTTGCTTTGGATATTTTGATTTGTAAACCTACTGATAATAAAGCAAGTACAGTAAATGGACTACCCAATTTTTGTAAAATATCGCTAATAGAACTGGGAAAATGATAATCCATTATATTTAAACAAACAGCGATACAAAAAGCTAAAAATGGTGGAAATGTAAAAATACTTTTAATGATATATTTTATAGACGGTTTGGATTCTGAATAATATGAAGCAGTCATAATACCCATTGTCCCACAAACCACAAACGAACCTGCTTGGCTCATCAGAATTCCTAGCTGAACGCCAGCTTTACCATATAATAATTCAAAAATTGGGAAGCCCACAAATGAAATACTACTAATTCCAGCCGTTATTGTTAATGCACCTGTGGTACTTCTGTCGAAATGAAGAATCCTGGCAACGATTTTGAAAAAAACAAATGAACTTACAAATAGAATGTAGGGTGTCAGAATAACCAGCAACTGATTTGCTTTAAAAGAAATCTGGCTAGTATAGAGCAGCGTCAATGAAGGTAAACAAATATTAATAATAACCGCATTCAAACCCAAATAAGCATCTTTCGGAAAGCTTTTGGTTCGTTGGAGGATTCCCCCCAACGAAAGGCAAATGATTAATAATAATAGGTTAGTCATTTTTAAAAGAGTTGGGATTTAGGTTGCGAGATTCAAGATTTTGCAAAAGAAATGTCTTTAAATATATCAAATTTCGTATCTTAAAGGCGTATTTATTCCGTTTCTTGGAGTTTTAGTAAGTATATTCAAAACAAAATTTCGAAAGCCAAACCATCGTCATTAGTGATATCGGCAAGCAAGTTATGGTTTATAACAGTTGGTAATTTTTCCAATATGATACAAAAGTAAAGATATATTTTGACAAGAAAATATAAATTTTAATTGGCAGTTTATACTTATAAATCTTTTTAATGAACCCAAAGTATTGATTTAGTTGTTGGTTTATGCAGTATCTTCATATAATTTTATGGCAAAAAATCCGTTAAGTTTGGACGAAAATAAGCCCAATATTAAAGAACGACTAAAAGCATTAGGCAATTTGCCTGATTTTATACGAGAGGTTTACCTTACGTCGCCTTCTTTAACAATTGGTAATATTTGCTTGCGTTTGTTGCGTTCGGCTATTCCAATTTCAATTTTATATATTAGCAAACTCATCATTGATGAAGTTTTGGTGTTAAGTACCAATAAATTAGAAAATCTAAATACTATCTATTTTTTGATAGCCTCAGAGTTTGGTTTAATGATTGTCAGCGATTTGCTTTCTCGTGGTATTGCCTTGACTGATAGCCTTTTAGGAGATTTATTTGCTAACCAAACTTCTATAAAATTAATGAAACATGCAGTTTCACTCGATTTAGCTCAGTTTGAAAACGCAACTTTCTATGATAAACTCGAACGTGCCAGACAACAAACAAACGGCCGTACAGTGCTACTTTCACAAGTTTTGGCTCAAGGACAAGATGCCATCACAATGGGTTTATTGCTTGTTGGACTCATAACTTTTAATCCTTGGTTGATTGTCTTGCTTTTGGTATCGGTTATTCCTTCTTTTATTGGTGAATGGCATTTCAACGCCAAAAGTTATTCGTTACAAAGAGGCTGGACTCCGCAACGTCGAGAATTAGATTATTATCGTTTTATTGGTGCGAGCGATGAAACCGCCAAGGAAGTAAAACTTTTTGGTCTTTCAGATTTTATCATTGAGCGATTTCACAATTTATCTGACCGGTATTTCAAGGAAAATAAAAAACTTTCTATCGAACGTGCTTCTTGGGGGAGTTTACTCGTGGCCATTGGCACATTTGGTTATTTTGGTGCTTACACGCTAATAATCATCGAAACTGTAAAAGGTATCGTAACCATTGGTAGTTTGACATTTTTGGCTGGTTCGTTTCGCCAATTAAAATCTTTATTAGAAGGCATTCTTGGAAGATTTACAAGTATTTCACAAGGAGCTTTATATTTGAATGATTTATTTGAGTTTTATCAAATCAAGCCACTGATTATTTCACCGGCACAACCCAAGCCTTTTCCAAATCCAATCAAAGAAGGTTTTCGCTTTGAAAATGTTGGTTTTAAATATCCAAATTCTGAGAAATGGGCAAATCGGAATCTGAATTTCGATTTAAAAGTAGGAGAAAAATTAGCTTTAGTTGGTGAAAATGGTTCTGGAAAAACAACTTTAGTGAAATTGCTTGCTAGACTTTACGATCCTGATGATGGAAGGATTTTACTAGATGGAGTTGATTTAAAGGAATATAATTTAGTAGAGTTACGCCAACATATTGGTGTTATTTTTCAAGATTTTCAGAAGTTCAATTTCACCGCAGGCGATAATATTGCGGTCGGAGATATAGCTTCTCGTGAAGAATTGCCCGAACTTGAAAGAGCAGCCTACCAAAGTTTGGCAGATACGGTCATTGAAAAGTTGCCATTGAAATACGATCAACCTTTGGGTCGTAGATTTGCCAAAGGAATTGAGCTTTCAGGAGGAGAATGGCAAAAAGTTGCTCTTGCAAGAGCTTATTTGCGTGAAGCTGATGTGCTGATTTTAGACGAGCCAACTGCCGCACTTGATGCCCGTGCCGAATATGAAGTTTTCCGCCGTTTCGCCGAACTTACCAAAGGAAAAACTGCTATATTGATTTCGCACAGGTTTTCAACAGTAAGAATGGCAGATAGGATTTTGGTATTAGACAAAGGACGAATGCTTGAAATAGGTACGCACGAAGAGCTTCTTGAAAAAAACGGCCGTTATGCCGAGTTATTTTATTTACAAGCGGAAGGGTATAGATAGTTTTGAGTGCTATGTTTAGAGTTCTGAGTTTTAAACGCAATTATTATGATTTTAATTATTCGTAAACCAGAAATCAGAACTCTAAACTCAATACCTACTAATTTTCCCAAATTGCCAAGGCAAGTCTTATTTTTCCATAATCGTAAACTCCTTCAAGGGCTTCAAACAATGGTTTTAAGGCATCACCTTTTTGCATATTAAGTTTCATTGCTTCGGCAATGATCTGATTAATTTCATAGGTGGCAATAAATTGTTTGAGGTCAATGTCCTGTCCATCTTGTTTAAGTTTTACCAAATGACTGATAATTGTTACTGGATTTAGTACTCTTTTTGCGGCCATTTCATCAATTGATAGCCCAGTTTTATACATTTCAAAAGTTTCCAAAAATGTCATACCTTTTTCTTGCCTTGCTTGGCCATTGCTTGGGATTTGACCAGAAAATGATAAGATTTCTTTGATAAATTCTTCCCCATATTGTCTAAATTTCTGCTCACCAACCCCCGAAACTGCCATCATTTGAAAACGATTAATTGGACGTTTCTGTGCCATATCCGAAAGCGTAGCATCAGAGAAAATTACAAACGGCGGAACACTTTGTGCATCAGCAATTTTCGTTCGTAAGATTCTGAGTTTTTCAAACAAAGCATCTTTTATAATTTCTCGTTTAGTTTTTTCTTTAGGAGCGGCTTCTTCTTGTCTTGCTTTCTTAATATCATAAGCCTCAAATCTTACTAAATTTACTTTTTTTCCTTCTCTCAAAACTTTTTCTGAAATAGCATTCAATTTCAGTGCGTGGTGCTCATCATAAGCAATATCGCAAACACCCGAATTGAGCATTTGGGTAATATAATCGGCCCATTCTTCGTATTTAAGCTCTTTTCCTACACCAAAAGTTTTTAAAGTTTGATATGATCGGTCATAGATATTTCTATTTTGCGAGCCTCTCAAAATATCAATTATCATACCCATTGCCGCTTTTTGTTCGGTTCTAGAAATTGCCGACAATGCTTTCTGTGCAAAAATAGTTGCATCAAATTTTTGTGGAGGATTCTGACAAACATCACAATTTCCGCAATCGTTTTGTGCTTCTTCATTAAAATAACTCAACAAAATACGTCTTCGGCAAATCTCTGACTCTGCATATTGTTTCATACGATCGAGTTTGGCAAACTGAACCTCTTTCATCGCATCCGGTAATTCAGAGTTTTTAATCATGTCTTTACGAGTCATAATATCGGAAAAACTATAAAAAAGTAGCGTGTCCGATTTCATGCCATCTCGCCCCGCTCGGCCAATTTCTTGGTAATAACTCTCAACATTTGAAGGTAAACTATAATGAATCACAAATCGCACATTCGATTTGTCAATGCCCATTCCGAAAGCAATTGTTGCCACCATTACTTGAATCTCATCTTTTATAAAAGCATCTTGCACTTCCGAGCGAGTTTTTGAATCGATACCTGCGTGATAATGCATCGCTCGAATACCAACTTTGCGTAAGCCCTCGGCGACGTCTTCGGTGTTTTTTCTACTTAAACAATAAACAATACCCGACTGGTTAGGCCGTTTACCGATAAATTCTTGCATAATATTTAGCCTATTTCTACCACCCAAAACATTTAAACTAAGATTTGGTCGGTCGAACGAAGAAATAAAAACTTGGGAATCAGGCACGCCCAGTTGAGTCAAAATGTCTTTCCTTGTTACACGGTCGGCTGTTGCGGTGAGGGCAACAACAGGCACATCAGGAAAAGTTTCTTTCAAAATATTTAGCTTAGTGTATTCTGGTCTAAAATCATGTCCCCAAGTAGAAACACAGTGCGATTCATCAATAGCTATTTGATTGACAGACAGTGTTTTAACAAAATTTAAATAGTTGTTATGAAAAAGTTTTTCGGGTGAAATATAAAGAAGCTTTAATTCTCCATTTTTGCATTGTTCTTCAATAGTTCGTTGCTCAGTCGAATTCAGAGAGCTATTTAAGAACGCCGAAGGTACCCCGTTTGCTTTTAGCGACTGAACTTGGTCTTGCATAAGGGCAATCAAGGGTGAAATTACCAAAGTTATGCCTTCCATCACCAATGCTGGTACTTGAAAACAAATTGATTTTCCTCCACCAGTAGGCATTAGTACCATACAATCTTTTTTTGCAAGAATTGTATCAATAATCTCCGCTTGTAGTGGACGAAACTTGTCGTAACCGAAGTATTTTTTTAAAACGAGCTCTTTAGTCATGCAATCAGAAAAAGTAATTTAAGCAAAATTATAAGTAAAAGATGAATCTAAATTGAAAATCATTTATTTTTACTGAAATTATTTTCAACAAACAAATCATTATACATGAAAAAAACGCTGATTTTATCATTACTTTTTTCCTCAAGTCTTTTTGCACAAGACAATAAATCTGCCGAATTTGCTGCTACAATTTCGGCTCAAGATTTAAAGAAACATCTTACTTATATTGCATCAGATAGCCTCGAGGGTCGTGATACAGGCTCAGAAGGTCAACGAAAAGCAGCGGCTTATATTTCAAAACAATTTGCCGATTTGGGCTTGCAAGCTATTATACCGCAAAAAGATGGCACTAAAGGTTATTATCAAAAATTTAACCTTTACCAGAAAGGTTGGAAGGATGCTTACCTAAAAATAGGTAATAAAAAGAAAGAATTCTTTAAAGATTATTACCCAAATGGTCTTACCAGTATTCCAGAAGAACAAACGATGTCGGTGGTTTTTGTAGGTTATGGTATAGAAGTCGAAAACGGTTCGGAGTCTCAATATAATGATTACAAAAATATAAATGTAGAAGGCAAAGCTGTGGTTTTCTTTGATGGTGAACCAAAGGATAAAGAAGGAAAATATTTATTTACTAAGGAAGATGAAAAATCAGATTGGGTAGAAAGAGCTGGATTACAAAAGAAAATCAATATTGCCTTGAATCACGGAGCAAAAATGTTTTTCGTTATTTCGACTTCTGATGCTCAGAAATTTACATCTTTGGCTGCCGAGCGAAAAGCCGTACTTTCAAGATTTAATCAATTGAGTTTTAATACTTCCTCAACTGCCGAGAAAGCAACCTCAAACCCTACTTTTTTTGTTTCACAGGAAATTGCTGCTGAAATGCTTGATGTGAAGTCGAATAAACTGACTAAAGTTGTTTTAGATATTAGTACAAAAAAAGAGAGTTCAGCAAGTAAAATAAAACCTTCAACTATTTCAGTAAAAGCCGAGAGGGGAGAAGTTCCAGTTGAAACAGCAAATATTTTAGGTTATTTGGAAGGAACAGATAAAAAAGATGAAGTAGTTCTAATTACTGCACACTACGACCATGTTGGAATCCAAAACGGACAGATTCACAATGGAGCTGATGATGATGGCTCAGGCACTTGTGCTGTGCTCGAAATAGCTGAAGCATTTGCCAAAGCCAAACAATCAGGCAATGGTCCACGTCGAAGTATTTTGTTTATGACCGTTACAGGTGAAGAAAAAGGTTTACTTGGTTCGCAATATTATACCGATAAAGACCCAATAATTCCATTATCAAAAACAGTTTGTGATTTAAATATTGATATGATTGGCAGAATTGATAAGCAACACGAACCCAAAGAAGAATACGTTTATTTGATAGGCTCGGATAAATTGTCGTCAGAATTACACCAAATTAGCGAAGAAGTAAATAAAAAATACATCAATTATGACTTAGATTATACATTTAATGATCCCAAAGACCCGAATCGTTTTTACTATCGTTCTGACCATTATAACTTTGCCAAAAACAAGATTCCAGTAATATTTTATTTCACAGGCGTACATGAAGATTACCACCGCCCGGGAGATGATGTTGAGAAAATACTTTTTCCAAAATATCAACAAATTACTCGCCTAGTATTCCAAACAGCTTGGGAATTAGTAAATCGTGAAGAGCGTATTAAGGTCGATAGTAATAAGCAATAATTCATTTGAGCGTGTGTGGAGGCAATAACTTTAAATCCGGTAAATAAAATAATATCAAAGAAAACTTTACTTTAACGATAATTGAACATAATTAAAAAACCAGCTAAATACTTGATAACTAAAATGTTAAGACTAACTGCTGTAAGAGATTTATGATAGTAAAATCTTGAAAAAGTTCAATAAATCATTTTTTGCTTAAAAATTAATTGTATTTATACTTTTTTGTTTCATGGTTTTTCTATAAAATTGTCAAAAAATTAAAAATAACACTTTAACTGGATTGACAGTATTTTCTTTTGAAATAGCTCGATTTATTAATTTTTTTAACTTTTATTTAACACAAAAACATTTTTAACTTTTTAAAACCCTAAAATTTTCTAATCTAATGGAAAAAAAGACAGCAACCCCTGCAGCTAAACCAGCCGCAAATCAGTCAGCAGGTAGTGGATTAAATCCAGCATTAACAATCCCAGTTCTTATTGCTATTTCAGTATTATCTTACATTTTTATCTTAGGTGATGCAAGTCACTTCCTTGATGCAGAAAAACACAAACCAAAACCAGGCGATTTCTTTGGTCTAATCCATAGTGGTGGTGTAGTTGTACCTATTTTGATGACATGTTTCCTTTGCGTAGTAGTATTTTCAATTGAGCGTTTCTTCACAATCAACAAAGCTTCTGGTACTGGTAACATTGATGCTTTCGTTCGTAAAGTTCGTTCACAATTAGACACAAACAACATTGCTGATGCAATCAAAGAATGTGACAAACAAAAAGGTTCAGTAGGAAACGTAGTAAAAACAGCTCTTGGAAAATATAGCTTGTTGTCAACTGATGCGTCAATGGACAAAGAACAAAAATTAGCTGCTTTACAAAAAGAAGTTGAAGAGGCTACTTCATTAGAGCTTCCAATGCTTGAGAAAAACCTTACAATCCTTTCTACATTGGCATCAGTAGCAACTTTGATTGCCCTACTAGGTACTGTACTTGGTATGATTCGTGCGTTCTCGGCACTCGGTGCTGGTGGTGGTGCTCCAGATGCAGCCGCTCTTGCAACAGGTATCTCTGAGGCCTTGATTAACACAGCATTAGGAATTGGTACTTCAGCGATTGCAATCATTATGTACAACTTCTTCACATCTAAAATTGATGAGTTGACATACAAAATTGACGAAATCGGTATGAGCATCCAACAAAACTTTGCTGCTCATAACTAATCAAATTACGAATGAGATTGTAATCTAAGTAAGAATTTGTATATTTAGACAATAATCTAATTTAGTATTCGTTAATTTTATATAATCTAATAATTTTATGCCAGCAATAAAACCCAAACGTAAAGGTCCTGCAATGGACATGACAGCGATGTGTGATGTGGCATTCTTGTTATTATCATTCTTTATCATGACTACCCAGTTTAAAGGTCAAGAATCGGTAACAATTGAAACACCTTCCTCAATTTCGCAGACAAAAATCCCTGAAACGGGTGTTGCTACGATTAGTATTGACCCTAAAGGAAAATACTATTTCGGTATAGCAAATGCAAAAGAGCGTGGCGAATTGTTTCAAAGAATGGCTCAGAAATATGGTGTTTCTGTGAATAACGGAGACCTAAAAAGCTTTGAAAAATTATCAGATTTTGGTATCAGTATTGCAGGATTAAAGCAATATTTGAATCTAGCCCCAGAAGTCCAACTTAATGTTGTAATGGCAGGTATTCCAAACGATAGTACTAAAAGTGAATTAGGAGAATGGGTTTCTACTTATTTGAAAGAGGTAAACCCATCTGCCAAATTAGCCATAAGAGGCGATGCTGCCACCAATTATCCAGCAGTAAAGCAAGTACTCAATGAGCTTGGTAAAAGAGACATCAATAAATTTCAGTTAATCACTGGTGTTGAAGGTGCTCCAAATTGAGTTCAAACAAAATTTAGTTAATAACAATCTAAACATTGTATTGCAATGGCAGAAATGGACACCTCCGGTGGTGGTGGCAAAGGTGACGGTAAAGTCCGGGCAAAAAAACAATCAGCTAGAGTCGATATGACTCCAATGGTTGACTTGGGTTTCTTACTAATAACATTCTTTGTATTTACCACGACGTTTAGTAAGCCTAACATGATGAAGCTTAATATGCCCGAAAAACCTAAGGATGACGAGCCTATTGAAACTTCTGAAATGAAGGAATCAAATACTATTTCTATCTTAATGGGTAAAGATAATCGTATTTTCTATCATCAGAAATCAGCGAAAACTTTAACGCCCGAATTTATGATGGAGTCAGATTATTCAAAAGAAGGTATTCGTACAGCAATATTAAAAGGTAGGGTAAATGCAACTTCTCCTGAGAAGTTTACCATAGTTATCAAGCCAACAGATGATGCAACGTACAAGAATACAGTCGATATTTTGGATGAAATGTCAATCACCAAATCAGAGCTTTATGCAATTGTTGACCCAACTCCTATTGAGTTGGATTTATATAAGCAGAAAATCGCTGTTCCAAAAAAATAATTAAGTGTATTCATTAGTCGGTGTTTCATAACATAAACTACTGATTAAAATTAAATAAATATGGACCCTAAAAATAATGTCGAAGTTACCTTAGATGATATGGTGTTCGAGACCCGTAACAAGGCCTACGGAGCGTATGACCTAAGAAAGACATACAAAAAGACAGTAAACCGTTCTCTTTTGTATGGTACGGTGGCGTTTTTGGCGGCGTTAGGTGCTCCGATGCTTTATGCGTCAATTCAACCAAAAACAAAAAAAGAAGTTGCGGTTGAAATTGATTTAACAAAGTTGAAGGAGGAAAAAGTCGAAGATAAACCTTTAGACCTTCCACCACCACCACCACCAGAGCAAAAGCCACCAGAAGTCCAAACGATCAAGTTCTTACCTCCTGAGCCAAAGCCAGATGAAGAGGTCAAGAATGAAGAGCCACCACCGCCAGCCGAGCAAATCGAAAAGGCGGTAATTTCAAACGAAACTAAGGAAGGTATCGAATCTGATGAGGTAGCAGCCGCTCCCCCAGTTGTAGAAGCTCCAAAAGCCGTTGAGATCGAGCAACCAAAAGAAGACGAAATCTTTACAACTGTTGAGCAACAACCTGAATTTCCAGGTGGTATCAAAGAGATGTATGGTTTTATCGGTAAAAACTTGAAATACCCATCGGCTGCTCAAAGAGCAAACGTTTCTGGAAAAGTTTTTGCAAAATTCGTTGTTGAGAAAGATGGTAGTTTAGGAGATGTGCAGATTTTGAAAGGAATCGGTTTTGGTTGTGACGAAGAAGCACAACGTGTATTAAAATCAATGCCAAAATGGAATCCTGGTAAACAAAATGGTCGTAACGTAAGGGTTTTCTTTACGATGCCAATTTCATTCGTTCTTGAATAATGTTGCAGAATCAAAAGCCAAAAGGTTTCAGTCAATTCACAATATACATGAGAGCATTTACTGCTATTGCTTATATTGCTATGGGAATTTATGTTTTTATGAGACGTTCATTTCTCCCTTTTTCTGATGGAGTTGCCATGATAATAAGTTTTTTAATCATTTTTTATGGAATTTTTAGAGCTTGGGGAGCATATAATGCTTACAAAAACAATCCTTGATAATTGATTGAGTAATATAGAGCCACCTCCGAGTTTGGAGGTGGCTTTTTTGTTTGTAGCTTGGTGGAAGACTTTTAAATTCATATGTTGCGTCTTAAAATGTTATTTATTTTTTAAATTTGGAATTTTTTGAATATTTTTATATATTTAGCAAATAATCTAAATATATATTTGTTAAGACATTATTTGCGTTTTTTATGCCATTAAATTTTAAACATTATAATTTATAATGAAAAGGATAATTATAGCAGTATGCACTGCAATCGTTTTTTCTCAATGTAGTTCACAGGAAAAGCAAGATTTGCCTAATGAAGGTGAAATTACAATTGCCGCCGATGAATCATTACAGCCAATTGTTGAAGCCGAAATTATGGCATACAACGCACATTATCCAAAGGCAAAGATTAATGTGATTTACATGCCTGAGCAAAAAGCAATGCGATTAATGATGAATGATTCGGTAAATATTGCAATTGTTACACGAGAGGCAACAGCGGGCGAAAAAGCAGTTTATACCAATAATAATATACCTTATCTACCTGCTAAAATGGCATTAGATGGAGTAGCGATCATTAGTAACATGGAAAGCCCAATCAAAAATATTAATCTTCATGAATTAAAAACAATGTTTGAAGGCAAGAAAAACATAGATATAAAGTTAGTATTTGATAACAGCAGTTCAAGTAACCTAAATTATATGATTCAAAGATTAGGTTTAAAGGATGTTAATAATGCTAATATTTTTGCGGCTAATGGAAATAAAGACGTTATTAAATACATAAAGAAAAACAAAAATGCGATTGGTTTTATCGGAGGTAATTGGATTAGTGACATTGACGATTCAAAAAGTCAAAATTTCATTAATAGTATTCATGTAGTTGGAATTTCTGATACAAAAACTCCAGATAATTACTACAAACCAACAACTGCGAGTTTAAAGGCTCGTAAATACCCTTTTGAAAGAAAAGTGATTCTTCATACCAAGAAAGGCTATGGCTTAACAAGTGCGTTTATAAGATTTTGCTGTGCATATATTGGTCAGTTGGTAGTAGAAAAGTCTGGTTTATTGCCATATTATATATACAAACGAGAAATAATTATTGAGAAAAAACCAATAGGTAAATTGCCGTAATTGTTATTTATTAACAAATATCAAATCTCGGATTTTTAACGAATTATTAACACTTTTCAAGGTAACTTTCAAAATAATAATCTGTCTAACCAACATTAGCAAAAGAATAAAAATGAGAAGTCTTAAATATTTTTTTATCTAAACTACATTTTATTTAACTTTGCTAACTTTTAATTAAAACTAAGAATCTGTAAACCTAACTTTTAGAGTGAAAATGAACAAGATGTTAAAATCTTTGGCAGTAACAGCAATGGCTGTTCTGACGATGTCGTTCCAAACAATCGCACAAACTGTGCAGGACGGACTGAAAAATTTGGAGTCTGAACGTTACAATGCTGCTGAAACCATTTTCAAGCAATTGGCATCTTCTGCACCTACCGCAGAGAATTACTACAATTTGGGTTATTTCTACCTCAATTTACAGGATGATCAGTTTGATTTAGTAAAGGCAACAGATGCATTTACTAAAGGTGCTGCGACTAACGAAAAGAAACCTGACCCAATAAACCGTGTTGGTTTGGCGACTGTAAAGTTATTGTCAGGCGACAGAGCAGGTGCGAAAGCAGATTTTGATTTGATAAAAAAAGACACCAAGAACAAAAATGCAGATGTATTATTTCGTATTGGTGAAGCTTATGCTTTAAATGTAAAGGTAAATGATCCTGCTGAAGCTGTATTAAATATTCAAGCTGCGTTAGATTTACAGAAAGTTAAAAATAACCCAGATTACTACATTGCCATGGCTAAAGCCTACCTTATCAAAAATGATGGAGGTGCTGCAATGACAGCATTGGAAAATGCCGCTAATATGGGACAAAAGTTGGCTGTTATTAAGACAATAATGGGTAAGGTATGGTATCAAGGTAAGCAATATCAAAAAGCCCAAGGCTATATAAATGAAGCAATTACAGCTGATCCAACTTATTCACCAGCCTATTTTCTTTTGAGTAGGTTATTTACCACTTTTGGTAAGTATAAACAAGCCGCTGAGAATGCAAAATTAGGTTTGGATAATAGTGAGGCCACACCTGCTGCAAAATTACTCTATATTAAATTAGCCACAGCAAGTAAAGATTATGATGGTGCATTAAATGTTTTAAATCAGATTTTTGAAGCAGAAAAAGATCCAATCAAATTTCGCTTGAAAGGCTATATTCATACTGAAAAAGGCGAAGGCGCAGAAGGAGTAAAAAATATCACACAATTCTTGACGCAAGCTGAAAAACACCGTCACTTATCTTCAGATTGGGGTATGTTAGGCCGTGCGTATGCTTCTATCAAAGACGATGCAAACAAGAAATTGAATGATTCATTGGCGATTATCCACATGGATATAGCAATAGAAAAAGGTGACTCTACTTTTGACTATCATGGTGCAATAATTAATACGCATAAAGTAGCCAAAAACTGGCCAAAAGTAGCTGAACGTTACGAAAAAAATATTGCTAGATCTAAAAAGCCAGCAGATGCACCAGTTTATTATAACCTAGCAGATGCTTACATGCGTGCAAGAAACTTTGTAAAAGCTGATACCGTTTACTCTAAAGCAATCGAATTGTATAAAGATATTTGGATGTTCCCACATATACAAAAGGCACGTGCAAAACAATACGCTCTTGGTACAACTGTTGATAGTACATTCTTGGCTGCACCATTGTATGAGAGATATATCAATGTTTCTACTGATGCGATGAAGGCAGATGTGAAAAATGCAAAGTATTTCTCAGAGGCTTACGGCTATTTAGGATACAAGGCATTATTAGTAGAGAAAAACCCAGTAAAAGCAACTGAATTTATGAATTTTGCTTTGAAGTATGACCCTACCAATACAAAAGCAACTCAAGTATTGCAAAGTATTAGTGGTACTACTCCAGCTGCGGGTACAGCAACTCCTCCGAATAATAATTCCCCGAATGGAGGAACAGGAGCACAACCGAAAAATTAAGATATTTAGTATATCACCAAAAAAGCCTAACTGATATGCAGTTAGGCTTTTTTGGTGTTGAATAATAAATTATTTCTGCGAAAAGATACATTTCCTAGAAAATGCTTTATTTTTGTCATTCATACATAAATTAAATCATTTTTAGGTAAACTAACGTTTTAATTGATAAAGAACAAATAAATATGTTTAACTTAGTAATATTCGGGCCTCCAGGAGCGGGAAAAGGTACGCAGTCAGCAAAGATTATCGATAAATATAGGTTAGCCCATATTTCAACTGGTGATATGTTCAGAATGCATATTAGTCAAAATACAGTTTTGGGGCAAAAAGTAAAACAAATTCTAGCTGATGGTCTTTTAGTTCCAGATTCTATAACAATTGATATGTTGGAAGAAGAAGTTCAGAATAATAAAGAGGCAACTGGTTTTATTTTTGATGGTTTTCCTCGTACAGTTGCTCAAGCTGAGGCCTTGGACAGGTTTTTGGAAGGAAAGAATGAAAAAATTGATTTAGTTTTACAATTAGATGTGACGGAATCAGAAATTAAGAGTCGTATAGCTGAAAGAAAAAAAGTTAGCGGAAGAGCAGATGACGACGAAGATAAGTTAATTAAGCGTATTGACGAGTATTTTACCAAAACTATTCATGTCTTGCCATTTTACCAAGAACAAAATAAAGTTGTCAAGATAAATGGTATTGGTGAAGTGGCAACAATATACGGTATGATTTGTGACGCAATAGATGAAGTAAAATAATAGAATTATTCCTCGTTAGAGGATTTTTAGTATATTTTAAAGTAATAATATCATTTAAAATATACTTATACTGTACATTGAGATATTAAATTAAGGTATGACGAGTAACTTTATTGATTACGTAAAAATAAATTGTGTTTCAGGAAATGGTGGTGCAGGTTCAAGGCACTTTAGGCGAGAAAAACACGTACCTAACGGAGGACCCGATGGTGGTGATGGTGGTAGAGGTGGACATATTGTTTTACGTGGAAATTCTCAATACTGGACTCTTCTGCACCTAAAGTATCAAAAACACATAAAAGCACAACATGGTGCTGGCGGAGAAGGAGCAAAACGCTCTGGTCGCCAAGGTGAAGATGAATTTATTGAAGTTCCTCTCGGAACAATTGCAAGAGATGCAGAAACAGGTGAAGTAATAGGTGAAGTAACCGAGGACGGACAACAAATAATTATGCTTTCTGGCGGTAGAGGTGGCTTAGGTAACTGGAACTTCAGAAATTCGACCAATCAGGCACCTGAATACCATCAAACTGGCGACCCTGGTCAAGAGTTGTGGATAATTTTAGAATTAAAAGTATTAGCAGATGTGGGTCTGGTTGGTTTTCCAAATGCTGGAAAATCAACATTGCTTTCTGCGGTATCAGCAGCTAAACCAGAAATTGCAGATTACCCTTTTACAACACTTACCCCAAATCTTGGCGTTGTTTCCTATCGTAATTTCAAATCGTTCGTAATGGCCGATATTCCTGGAATTATCGAAGGTGCATCTGAGGGTAAAGGTCTTGGACTTCGTTTTTTAAGACACATCGAAAGAAATTCAATTTTACTATTTGTAGTGTCGGCAGATGCTGAAAACCCATTAAAAGAATACAAAACTCTACTCAAAGAATTAAAACTTTATAACCCTGAATTGCTCGACAAAAAAAGAGTTTTAAGTATTTCAAAGATTGATCTGATTGACGAAAAACAAATAAAAAAAATAAAAGCTAAAATCCCCGAAGATTTACCTTTTGTGTTTTTTTCGGCAGTAACAACTCAAGGAATTGATGACTTGAAAGACTTGATTTGGGAAAATTTAGGAAGATAAATATTGTATTAAACCTGCTTATTTGCTTTCGATTTGTTTTTACAGTAATCTAAACTGAACTTAGAGTATGTAATTTAAAGAATTATGGGCTACAAATATAAAAATATAAGTTGGTTGATTATTAGTCTGAGCTGAGTAAGCTAAAACACATTTTACGGTGTATCCAATAGTTTAGACAGTTTTTTTTCTATTGTTTTTTTAAAATTTTCTTTTTTTGCTGCTTTTTTTCTTTTGTTAATAAGTGTGTAAAAGTGTATAAGTTAGGCTACTTGCAAATAAACTTTATCAGGTGTTTGATAGCTTAAGCTTTGAGAAAAACGCTCTTGATTATAAAAATTGAAGTATTTTTGGAATACAGGAGCAACTTTAAAGGGAATTTCGGTTGACAAAGAGGGTGTTTATAATTTAAAAATTAAGGATGACAAAAATTGCCTATCAAAATCAACTTCTTTTGAAGTATTTGTAAAATCAATACCACCAATTCCTGACGTAAATATTGAAGGAGCATTTCAACTTTCTGCTCTTCCAAAATCTGCATTTTTTAAATCAGTTTTTTAATTGGAAAAAAGATAATTAGGAACTAACAATAATATCATCCATTTTAGAGCAAATGTATCTGGTAATTACTCAGTACGAACAGCATGGCCTTACGAATTAACAAATGGCAAGTCAACGATTTGCTATTCTCATTACTCAAATATTGTAGAAATATTTAACCCCTTTCTCGACAAAGGGCTAAGGGTTTATCCAAACCTTACAGGGATATTCACAATTGAAACAATTGGCGATATCCCAAATGCTGAAATATCTTTGTTTACTCTCAACTGGCAAAAAGTATATACTATCTATTTAAATGATTTAAAAGCAAAAAGAACCCTTGATTTTAGACATTTAGAAAAAGGTGTATATATTATTCGCCTTATGAGGGGCTACTATTAAGCATTATCCAAAATAATTATCAAATAAAAAAATGGGGCTGGAAATATTTTCGCCCCTTTTTTATTTTGTTTCTAAGCATAACCATAGTAATTTTGAAACATTAAAGATGAGAAGGAGTAAAAAGCCGTAAAAACAATTTTGTAACCCTTTGACTACTGTTAATTATTGATTTATGAAAGAATATTTGCCTTCCGATTTTCTCCCTATTTTAGTACTCATTGTAGCGGCCATCGGCTTTATTGTAACTACGATGATTGTGACCCATTCGATAGGCCCAAAAAGAAATAGTGAATTAAAAGATGCACCATTTGAGTGCGGTATTGAATCCGATGGCGATGCACGTGCACCGATTTCAATTAAATATTTCCTTACTGCTATTTTATTTGTTCTTTTCGATGTTGAGGTTATTTTTATGTACCCTTGGGCAGTGAATTTCAAGAAACTTGGCTGGTTTGGTTTTACCGAAATGGTGGTTTTCTTAACCCTTTTGATGGCTGGTTTTTACTACGTTATTCGCAAAGGCGTTTTGGATTGGGAAAAAGACTAATAATTTGTTTGTAATCAAACAAATCAAGTTAACACGTAGTTGAAATAATAGAACTTGTAGAAATACAATTATACTATTGATAATCAGAAAATATGAGTAATAAAATAAAAACAGTCGAAGCACCTAAAGGATTTGAAGGTTCAGGTTTTTTTGCAACTTCTTTTGAAAATGTAATCGGTATTGCCCGAAGTAAATCATTATGGCCCTTACCATTCGCAACCTCTTGTTGCGGCATTGAGTTTATGGCAACGATGGGTGCTCATTATGATATCTCTCGTTTTGGGTCAGAGCGTCCAAGTTTCTCGCCTCGCCAAGCCGATTTATTGATGGTAATGGGAACCATCGCAAAAAAAATGGCTCCAATTTTGAAACAAGTTTACATACAAATGGCTGAACCTCGTTGGGTAATTGCCGTTGGTGCTTGTGCCTCAAGTGGTGGTATTTTTGATACATACTCAGTTTTGCAAGGTATTGATCGTGTAATTCCAGTTGATGTGTATGTGCCAGGTTGTCCGCCACGTCCTGAACAAATCTTAGACGGTTTAATGCAAATTCAAGAATTGGCTGTCAATGAGTCTTTACGCCGTAGAAATACCGACGAATATCAAAACTTATTGGAATCGTATAACATTCAATGATTTTTTGTTATGGATGAAATTTTGGAACTCCGTAAAAGTATTAATGAAGGCCGTTACGCTGATGCCCTTCATATTATTGATGAATTGGAGGAAATGGCGAAGGATGATAAATTAGATAAAATATTTAGCTATATGCAAATTTTGCTTATTCATTTGATAAAGCAAAATGCAGAGCTACGTACCACCCGTTCTTGGGATAATTCTATCAAACATTCGCTTTACCAAATAGAAAGAGTAAATAAAAGAAGAAAGTCGGGTGGAGATTATATGAATACAGACGAGTTATTCGATAATTTAGCTGAGGCGTTTGTTTTAAGTTTAGACCAAGCAGCCGAAGAGGCCTTTGAAGGAATTTATTCATCGGAACAACTTTTATCTAAAATTGACAAAAATAAAATATTGGCAGAAGCCATGGAAATGATTGAAAAGAACTAATAATGATGAATAATCAACAAATAGCTGAAGATATTGTAATAAAATTTGGTGAAAATGCTCATTCTTTTGAAGAACCTTGGGGATTGCTAACATTTACTACTAATCGTCAGCATATTATATCGCTTCTTGAGTACTTAAAACAGCACGAAACTTTTCGTTTTAACTTCTTGACCGATTTGACAGGAATTCATTTACCAGATAATCAAGGTGCTGAGTTTGGAGTTATCTATCACTTACACAGTCTTGAAAACAATGTTAGAATTCGTATTAAAGTTTTCTTATCTAAAGATGATATTCATATTCCGACCGCAACTACGGTTTGGCCTACTGCAAATTGGATGGAGAGAGAATCCTACGATTTCTTCGGAATTCTTTTCGATGCTCATCCAAACCTTATCAGAATCTTAAATATAGAAGATATGGATTATTTCCCATTACGTAAGGAATATGCACTCGAAGATGCCACTCGGGAAGATAAAATTGATGCCTTGTTTGGAAGATAATTTTTCAATTAACAATTAAATAATGAACAATAAATCAGTTGACAATTTTCCTAAAATTGATAATTGATAATTGATAATTGACATGGAAGACATACTAATACCAAAAAATACATCGGATGCTTTGGCCTTGAATAGACCAATAATTGAAGATACCGAATACACTACATTAAACCTTGGGCCAACACACCCTGCCACTCACGGTATTTTTCAAAACATCCTGAAAATGGATGGCGAGAAAATCGTTTCGGGCGAACAAACTATTGGCTATATACACCGAGCGTTTGAGAAAATTGCTGAACGTCGCCCATTCTACCAGATAACCACACTTACTGACCGTATGAATTATTGTTCATCGCCAATCAATAATATGGGTTGGCACATGACAGTAGAAAAGCTTTTAGGTGTAAAAGTGCCGAAAAGAGCTGAATACATCCGTGTGATTATGATGGAATTAGCACGTATTTCTGACCACATTATTTGTAATTCAATTTTGGGTGTTGATACAGGTGCTTATTCCGGTTTCTTATATGTTTTCCAAGAACGTGAAAAAATATATGAAATATATGAAGAAATGTGTGGGGCTCGTCTAACAACCAATATGGGTAGAATTGGTGGTATGGAAAGAGATTTGTCTCCAACAGCTATTGCCAAAATTAAAGACTTGATTTACAATAGTTTACCAAAAGCATGGGCAGAGTTTGAAAAACTTTTCAATCGTAACCGTATTTTTGTTGATAGAATTGTAAACGTTGGTCCAATCACAGGAGAAAGAGCATTAGAATATGGTTTTACAGGTCCAAACCTACGTGCGGCTGGTGTAGACTATGATGTTCGTGTGATGGAGCCTTATTCATCTTACCAAGATTTCGAGTTTGATATTCCAGTTGGCCACAACGGCGATACTTACGATCGTTTTATGGTTCGTAACCAAGAAATTTGGGAAAGTATTAAGATTATTCGTCAAGCTCTCGAAAACTTACCCGAAGGCCCATTTTACGCCAATGAAAATCATTATTATTTGCCTCCAAAACATGATGTTTATAAAAACATGGAAGCTTTAATTTACCATTTCAAAATCGTAATGGGTGAAATTGATGCTCCAGCCGGTGAAATTTATCACGCTGTGGAAGGTGGAAATGGCGAACTTGGTTTCTATTTGGTAAGCGATGGCGGCAGAGCTCCTTATCGTTTACACTTCCGTCGTCCTAGCTTTATTTATTATCAAGCATACCCAGAGATGTGTAAAGGAGTTTCGATTTCTGATGCCATCGTAATTTTGAGTAGCTTAAACGTTATCGCTGGGGAGTTAGATGCTTAATAAAAGATTATACAATGACTGATAATAACAATATAGTTTTTACGCCACAAAGATTGGCGAAAGTACAAGAAATGATAGCACGTTATCCTGAAGGAAAGCAAAAATCTGCTTTATTGCCAATCTTGCACATAGCACAAGAGCAATTTGCTTGGATGAGCCAAGGTGTGATGGATTATGTGGCGAGTTTATTACACATTATGCCCGTTGAAGTTTATGAAGTGGCTTCATTTTATACAATGTACCATTTAGAGCCAGTTGGTAAACACGTAATCGAATATTGCAGAACAGGCCCTTGTGTTTTGATGGGTGGGGAAGAAGTATTCGACCATCTTCAACAAAAATTGGGTATTAAGAAAGGCGAAACAACTTCTGATGGTCTTTTTACATTAAAAGAAGTAGAATGTTTAGCCGCTTGTGGTTGGGGTCCATGTTTCCAAATTCGAGAAAAATATTATATGCACCTTAACAACCAGAAAGTTGATGAAATAATTGAAGAATTGTCTAAATAACTAAAACTATGTTAGATTATCCAATACAATTTATGGGAGTAAATGCACCAAGAGAACACCAACGCGTTATCACCAAATTAGCTGCTGGGTTATATTGGCTTTATAATCAAGGTAATATTATTTTAGAACCTTTAGCAGAAGCAATGATTAATGAGGGTGAATCAAGTCCGACTCCCGATGTAATTTTATTAGATAATGATTTAGATGAAATAAAAGTCATTATTGAGATAAGTTCAACAACTGGATTTAAGAAAGATTTCAATAAAATCATAGAACTCATTGATGAATACGAAGTAGAAGAGGGTTTTGTTTATGATTATAAGAAAGAAAATTGGAGAAAATATAAATTAGGTGTTGGCGAAATAGTAGGAAATTCATCATTTTGCGATGCCATTGGTTATGATTTAAACGATTTCGTGAAATAAAAATATGTCAATAAAAATATTAACAGAACACTGTAACACACCTGGAATCGAGACTTTTGAAGTTTATCGTCAAAAAGGCGGTTATGCTGCTGTCGAAAAGGCAGTAAAGAAAATGACTCCCGATGAGGTTATTGAAGAAGTAAAAAAATCTGGCGTTCGTGGACGTGGAGGTGCTGGTTTTCCAATGGGAATGAAATGGTCATTTTTGGCAAAACCAGAGGGAGTTCCACGTTATTTAGTTTGTAATGCTGACGAATCTGAGCCAGGTACATTCAAAGACCATTATTTGATGAAAACTATTCCTCATTTATTAATTGAAGGAATGATTATCTCAAGCTATGCTTTGGGTGCAAACAAATCATTTATCTATGTAAGAGGTGAATTGATGTACGTAATTCATATTCTTGAAAAAGCAATCGAGGAAGCAAAAGCAGCTGGTTTCTTAGGTAAGAATATTCTTGGAAGTGGTTATGATTTAGAACTGATTATTCAACCTGGTGGTGGTGCATATATTTGTGGAGAAGAAACTGCTCTTTTAGAATCTTTGGAAGGGAAACGTGGAAATCCAAGGAATAAGCCGCCTTTTCCTGCTGTAAAAGGCCTATATCAGAGTCCAACTGTTGTAAATAATGTTGAATCCATCGCAACAGTTTCTTGGATAATCAATAATGGTGGCGATGCTTATGCTGCAGTTGGTGTAGGTAAAAGTACAGGTACAAAATTAATTTCAGCATCGGGGCATATTAATAAACCAGGTGTGTATGAAATTGAATTAGGTCTATCTTGTGACGAATTTCTTAATTCTGATGAATATTGTGGTGGTGTTCGAACAGGTCATCGTTTAAAAGCAGTTGTTGCTGGTGGTTCGTCTGTACCGATTGTTCCTGGTGAATTATTCTTGAAAAATTCCAACGGCGAAGATAGATTAATGTCATACGAATCATTGTCTGATGGCGGTTTTGTTTCGGGTACAATGTTGGGCTCCGGAGGCTTTATTGCTTTTGATGAAACTGCTTGTATCGTTCGTAATACTTGGAATTTTTCAAGATTTTATGAGCATGAATCGTGTGGTCAATGTTCACCATGCCGAGAAGGAACTGGTTGGATGCAAAAAGTATTAAATCGTATCGAACATGGAAAAGGTTCGATGAGTGATATTGATTTATTGGTTGATGTTGCAAAAAAAATAGAAGGAAATACTATTTGCCCATTGGGTGATGCAGCGGCTTGGCCAGTTGCCAGTGCGATTCGTCATTTTCGTGATGAATTTGAATGGCATATCCAACATCCATTGGAAGCTACCAAAGCAGGAGCAGTTTACATGGGAGCCGTTTTGGTTTAATGAGATTTCCTTTAAAAGTGTATTTTAATTAGAAAAGAAGTTTATTATCAGAAAAACTAATGGAAGATATAAAACCTGTAATGTTTAAAGTCACTGTTGATGGTGTGGAAGTAGAAGTTGCTCCTGGAACAACCATTATTCAGGCAGCTCGTAAAATTGGTCCAGAAGTGGCACCTCCAGCAATGTGTTACTACGAACCGCTTAAAGGTTCGGGCGGTAAGTGTCGTGCTTGTTTGGTGAAAGTTACGGCCGGTTCGGCAAAAGACCCACGTCCGATGCCTAAATTAGTTGCCTCGTGTATCACTCCAGTACAAGACGGAATGATTGTTGAAAATTTTACCAGTCCACAAGTTGTAGAGGCTCGCAAGGGAGTAGTTGAGTTCTTGTTGCTCAATCATCCACTTGATTGTCCAGTTTGTGACCAAGCGGGAGAGTGTAATTTACAAGATTTTGCTTTTGAAAATGGTACAAACACAACTCGTTATGAAGAAGAACGTCGTACTTTTGAGAAAGAAGATATTGGCCCTTATGTTCAACTTCACATGACACGTTGTGTTTTGTGTTATCGTTGTGTTTACACCGCTGACCAAATAACTGATGGACGTGTCCATGGTGTAATGGGTAGAGGTGACCACTCAGAAATCTCAACGTATATTGGCCGTGCGATTGATAATGATTTTTCAGGAAACGTAATAGATGTATGTCCAGTGGGAGCATTGACCGATAAAACCTATCGTTTCAAAAACCGTGTTTGGTTCTCAAAACCAGTTGATGCACATTGTGATTGCGATAAATGTTGTGGTAGTGTACAATTATGGTATCGTGGAGACGAAGTTATTCGTGTAACAGCCCGCAAAAATGAATGGGGCGAAGTAACAGCATTTATTTGTAACACTTGCCGTTTTGAGAAAAAGAAAACAAGCGATTGGATAATTGAAGGACCAACAAAAGTAAATCGTGCCTCGGTTATTTCAGCAAATAAGTATGGTTCAAACTTGATTAAGAAACCTGATTTTGCATTAAAATTGGCTGAATCTCAATTCAAAAATATTGATGATACTCGTCCTTATGTAAATGATATGTCAGAAATCAAACAATCAGAAGATTATAAAGCTTTAAAGCAAATAAATGAAAGCTTTTTCAAAAAGTAATTTGAAATACTCAATTAATTATTGATTTATTAATTAAAAAGCCGAAGTTTTAATTTTTTGAAGAGTTGTACTTCGTAAATCATATTTCGTAAATAATTTACTATGGGTTCTTTTATACAATGGCTTACCGAAAGTATGTTTCTTTGGAAAGCTCTTATTGTTCTTATAATTTTTGCTATCACTTTAGCAATTGCTATGTATTCTACTTGGGGAGAGCGTAAAGTTGCTGCTTATATTCAAGACCGTCGTGGCCCTAACCGTGCTGGATGGGGTGGTTTATTGCAACCCTTAGCTGATGCCGGTAAAATGTTTTTTAAGGAAGATTTTATTCCAGCAAAAGCTGACAAATGGTTATTTATTTTAGGACCATGTATATCAATTTTTACTGCATTAATGTCAAGTGCTGTAGTACCATTTGGTAACTCATTCATTATTGGTGGAAAAGAAATTTTTGTACAAGCCATTGAAATCAATATTGGTATTTTATACGTTTTTGGTGTTGTATCATTAGGTGTTTATGGTGTAATGATTGGCGGATGGGCTTCTAATAATAAGTTCTCATTATTGGGAGCTGTTCGTGCGGCATCACAAAATATCAGTTACGAATTAGCAATGGGAATGTCAATTATAGCTATTTTAATGATGTCTGGTACTTTATCGGTTCGTGAAATTGTATTGCAGCAGCATGGTGGAAATTGGAATATCTTTTATCAACCACTTGGATTTTTGATTTTTACAGTATGTGCCTTTGCTGAATGTAACCGCACCCCTTTTGACTTACCTGAGTGTGAAACTGAGTTAGTTGGTGGTTATCATACAGAATATAGCTCAATGAAATTAGGGTTTTATCTTTTTGCTGAATACATCAATATGTTTGCTTCCTCTGCAGTAACGGCATGCTTGTTTTTTGGTGGATATAATTACCCAGGGATGGATTTTGTTGAAAGACAATTAATAGTAGGACTTGGTGCAAATGCAGGTCATAATGTGGCAACTTTGATTGGTATTGGCTCAATGTTTACAAAAATCTTGTTTGGCATTTTCTTTTTTATGTGGGTACGTTGGACAGTTCCGCGTTTCCGTTATGACCAATTAATGAATCTTGGTTGGAAAGGTTTAATTCCATTGGCAGTTGCTAACCTTGTTATAACGGCAGTTGCCATTCTTTCTGGATATAAGTTAATAGGAATTTGGGTAGGATTGGCTTTAATGTTTGTTCTGATTTCAATAGTTTGGTCATTTCGTCCCAAAAAGAAAAACGCTATCATGGGGGCGTAAGCTAATTTACAATTTATAATTATCAATTTTAGATTAATGAGAAATTTTGAGCAATGATTTGATTATAATTTACAAGTTTAATATCAATTGTGGCACTTATTCACTCATTCACTCATTAAAATTATGCAGCTAACTAACAGAGCAAAAAAGACTGATAAATCCGAATTAAGTTTATTCGAAAAAAGTTATTTGCCTTCTATTGCAACGGGCTTAGGAATAACAATAAAACACTTTTTCCAAGCGAAACAAACAATTGAATATCCTGAGCAAAAACGATATTTAGGTCCAGTTTTTCGTGGACATCATATATTAAAAAGAGATGAAGAAGGACGCGAGCGTTGTACCGCCTGTGGGCTTTGTGCGGTGGCTTGCCCTGCTGAAGCAATTTCGATGGTAGCACAAGAACGTGTGAAAGGAGAGGAGCGTCTATATCGTGAAGAGAAATATGCAGCAGTATATGAAATCAATATGCTTCGTTGTATTTTCTGTGGTCTTTGTGAAGAAGCTTGTCCAAAACAAGCAGTTTATTTACGTCATGATACGTTTGTACCAGTTTTTACTGATCGTTCAGACGTGATTTACGGAAAAGACCAATTGGTTGAAGATATGACTCACCGATATCAAAGAGATGCTTGGACCAAAGAAGATGCCATGAAACTTTGGAAGTAATTTTTTATTAAGCCTTAGATTTTAAATAAAAATATGCAAAATATACTAAGTTTACCACCAATATGGTACACATTCGCAATTTTATCAGTCTTGACGCTTTTCGGAGCATTGGGCACAATTATGTCGAAAAATGCTGTTCATAGTGTAATATATTTAATTGTTACTTTCTTCTCAATCTCTGCCCATTATATTTTATTAAATGCACAGTTTTTAGCTGCTGTCAATATTATCGTATATGCGGGTGCAATCATGGTATTATTTTTATTCGTAATCATGTTTTTGAATATGAAAGAAGAAGCTGATGAAATGAAAAATAATAAACTTATTACTGCAGCAATCGTAACAGCACTTTTGTTAGGGGGTATTTTGATTATATTTTTAAGAAGAGCTGGAAAAGAAAAAGTTGATGCCTTAGGTTTTAATTCACAAACTGGTATGGTTGAAATATTAGGTCAATCGCTTTATGGTGAATATTTATTGCCTTTTGAACTAATTTCTGTATTATTTTTAGTAGCAATGGCTGGTGCAGTAATGTTGGCCAAACGTGAACAGGGCGAAAGACATTTCTAAAAACATAATAGCAATAAATGAAATGCCTCTCAAATCTAAATTTTGAGAGGCATTTCATTTTGGCCTGATTATTAAGTACTTAATTTGGAGTAAACATGAACGTTAAACAACTAGACGGAAATTTCCCATTTAAAATTTAAACACAAATTCCTCCAAAAGCAAATATTTTTTCTCATTTATTGTTAAATTAACTATCTGTTCAAAAATTTCTGAATTATTACGTAATCTCAAATTTGAATTCAAGTGATTCAAGAATTTACAATACA
>CAMAQF010000029.1 GCA_945860265.1 Emticicia agri
GATGCTTACGTAAAAAAACACTTTGGACTACCTTTTGATGATAATGCTAATATTGCTCGTAAAGGTACAAAAAACCAAGATTTACTGAATGAACTAAAAAACAACGAGTTTTTCAAGAAAGTATCGGGCGACGACCCGTTTCCGAAAACTACTGGCCCCGAATTATTTAATCTTGAATATCTAAAAAACGCACAAGAAAAAAGCAAAACACTTGAGCATTCTCACGAAGATATTTTGGCAACTTTATGCCGTTTTTCAGCCGAAACCATTGCAGAAGCAATTTTACAGTTTAAGTCTGTTTCGTGCAAAATCTACGGAAGTGGCGGTGGAGTGCATAATCCTTTAATTATGAGTAATTTGCGAGAATTATTACCCAACTTTGACTTTCAAAAAACCGATGATTTGGGTATTGCTGGCGACGCAAAAGAGTCGGTTTTGTTCGCAACCCTCGCCAATGAAGCGATTGCTGGTGGACAAACAAATTTTGGTTTACGCCAAGGCGTTCCGAGTGTTAGTATGGGTAAAATTTCGTTTCCAAGCTGATATTTACCACATTTGTAAAAAATTTTTAAACAATACAACAATCTACGTAATTTTTGAAAATAACCTAAGTAAAAATTTAGAATGATGCACACAAGAATTAAAATCAGAAGACACTTGTCCCTTTTGGGAGTTTTGTTTATTGCCTCGTTAAAAACTTTCTGCCAAATTGCCATTTCGTACCCCGTTGAGCGAATGATTTTTCAGCGAAATAATTCAAATCAAGCACCAATCAATATTGCTGGCACTTATTTAGCGGCTATTGATAGGATTGATGCAAGGGTGTTAGCACAACAAGGTGGCACAACAACCGCTTGGACTACTATACAAACAAATCCAAGCAATGGTTATTTTTATGGAACGCTTACAGCAACAGGCGGTTGGTATAGCTTAGAAGTAAGAGCTTATAAAGATAATATATTGATTGATACTAAAACTATCCAAAAAGTTGGTGTGGGTGAAGTTTTTACCATTGCAGGACAATCTAATGCTCAAGGTGGAGCGGGCGTAAGTACACCTGCCGAGAACGACCGTGTAAATTCGGTGAATTATTCAAATGATTTTAGTGAATATAATAAACTCCCAATTGGCTTTTCACAATTAGGAAGTACCCCAACAACTAATGGAGATTCAACGAAAATAGGTCCATTTCATTATGTTCCGTGGGCATGGGGAAAGTTGGGTGACTTATTAGTAGCAAAATTAGGCGTTCCGATTTTATTTTACGGAGCAGGTCACGGCGGAACGTCAAGTGAAAACTGGAGTAAATCTGCTCAAGGATTGCCGTATTATTCTGAAGATGGTTGGAAAATCCAAGATTTGGGAGCTCCATATCGTGCTTTAGAAAATAGTGTGGCTTATTATGGTAGTCTTACTGGCCTTCGAGGCGTACTTTGGCATCAAGGAGAAAGCGACCCATTAACATATATGCAACCATATTACCAGAACATTAAGAATGTTATTAACAAAACTCGTGAAAATACTGAACATAATGCTTTAGCATGGATTGTTGCACGGGTATCAAGAAATCCAGAACCACACGATGGCCCGATTTTCGGGCAAAATGCACTGATTTCGGGTTATAATAACGACCAAAATTATCCACCAATTTCTAATGTTTTTGCAGGACCAAACACTGATAATATTAATGGACCAGCAAATAGAACAGATGGGATTCACTTTGATACATACGCAGGACAAATTGAATTTGCTAATGCATGGTTTGCCAGTCTTGATAATACTTTTTTTACCAATTCAACACCAATGATGGCTTCACCATTATTGGCGGTTACACTAAGCTGTAATCCTTCAAATACATCTAATCCAATTTCACTGAATGTGGCTTCTGGTTATAGCAAATATGCATGGTCGAATAGACAAAATACTAACTCTGAGTCGTTGGGAATTTCTAATAATTCTTATAGTAGTTTTACTAACTTTCCACTTGCTGGCTACGAAAATCTTAATTGGAGAACTTTAGATAGTCTGTCTACGATTAATGTTTCGGCAGCAAGAATAGCGGCCAATGTACGTAAATCGTCAAATAAAGTACTTTTTAGTCCAGTTATTGATTTGACAACTTTTACATTGCCAACAAATCCAACTTTTACAGCATCAGCAATGCAGATAAGACCTAACCAAAACCTGACACTTACAGGGGCAAGTTGTAATGGAAGCTATGTTTGGTCAACAGGAGCGAGCGTAAATCCACTTACTTTTGCACCTGCTGCAACGGCAGCTTATACGGTTCAATGTAAAACTTTGCACTGTATAAGTCCTGTTTCGTCGCCACAGTCTATCATTGTTTCTTCATGTTTTCCGAATAGTTTGTCTTTGAATGGCTCGGTGAGTGCCACAGAATCAGCTTATGCAAGTAAACAATCGATTCAGAGTAATCAGATTATACAATTAAGTGGCAAAATCGATTATAATTCCAAAACGAAAGTAGAGCTTTTGCCAGGTTTTGAAGTAAAATCAGGAGCAGTTTTTAAAGCTTTTATTTTTGGTTGTGATTGAAAGGTTAAAGAATAATTAATTTTATATTTGTCAAAATAAATAATGCCTTTATGCAATTAATATCCTTCGTTAAGATAAGTAACTTTAAAAGTTTTGGTGAAGAAATTACAATTGATTTTAGCGAGCCGTCAGTTATTATTGGACCAAATAATTCTGGTAAAACAAGTGTTCTTCAAGCATTGGCAATGTGGAATATGGGCATCAAAACGTGGTTTCGGGAGAAAGGACAAGGTAAGAGTAAAAGCAAAATAGGAACAAGTATAAATAGGTTAAATATAACACAAGTACCCATACAAGAAGCTAAGTATTTTTGGCAAAATGCTACAGTGAGAACATCGACGATAAATGTAGAACTTAGAATTTCGGTTGGGTTAGTTTTTGCTGGTAAAATTCAAGAATGTAGTGTCATTTTTAAGTACTTTAATGCTGAATCTATTTATTGCTTTCCAGACGAAACGTCATTGGAAGTAGATGGGCTTTTAGCTTATGCAAGCGAATTAGATGTTAAGATTCTCTACCCAATGTCTGGTATTGCTCGTGAAGAACCACTAATTGCAGAGGGTAGAATTGATGTTTTAGTTGGACAAGGACAAACATCGGAAGTATTGAGAAATATTTGCTATAAAATTGTTGAAAACGATGAAAAGAATAACACGAATGATTGGGGTATCGTAACTGCCTTAATGAAAAAACTCTTCGGAATAGATCTTTTAAAACCGTTCTTTAATGTGCCACAAGGCACAGTAGAATTGTCTTATATGATTCCTGGAATAGCCTCTAAAAAGAATAGTTTGGATATTGGGTTAAGTGGTCGTGGACAACAAGAAATGTTGCTTTTAATTTCTTATATACATATACACAAAAGGTCTATTTTACTACTTGATGAACCAGATGCACACCTTGAAATTTTACGGCAAAAACAAGTTTTCAGTGTTTTAAAGCACCTTTCAGAAATTAATGGGAATCAAATTATAATTGCAACGCACTCGGAAGTAATTCTAAATGAAGCTTCTGATAATAATTTAGTTCTATTACTTGATGGAGAAACAATTAATCTTGCAGATAAAAAAACGATAAAATCAGCACTAAAAGATTATGGATTAGAACATTATTACAAAGCCAAGCTTTCTAAAGCAATTATATATATTGAAGGGAATACTGTTTTGGAGATTCTAAGGGCTTTTGGTTCAAAACTAAAACATCCTGTGGTAGGTATTTTAGATGATAAGATTTACTCGCATTATGTTGCTGATAATGAGCCTTACAGTGGTTTAGACAATGAAATAAATATTGCTTCGGGTTACTATAAAAGTGCTAAAAATCATTTTCAGGCTATCCAAAGATGCGTCCCTACTCTTAAAGGAATCGGTATTTTTGATAATGATAATAGTAATCGAACAGATGAAATAAAAGCTGATTTCGCATTACTATATTAAAGAAAATATGAAATAGAAAACTATTTAACATTTCCATACGTAATTGAAGAATATGTTATAGACTATTTCAGGAAACAAAATCAAAGCGAGATTGAATTAGGTAGTATCCGAAATAATGTTGAAACTATGATTAATCAAGTAATTCTTTCGGAATTACTTGATAATAATAAACAAGCTTATGAGGGATACACAAAAGTTTCGGGAGAACTACAAAAAGAATTATTTAAAACTTTTTTGATGAATCGTAAAGCAAGTAGTTTTTTAGATATATGTTTTAAAACAATCTCTGATAATTTCACATTACCACTAATCATAAACAAAGGAAACTATTATGAATTAGTAAAATTTGTAAATCTAAAAGATATTGAACCAGAAATAAAAGAGAAATTAGATTATCTGATTCAATATCTTAAATAGTTTTAAACTTACGCAGAATTTCTACTAGCGTTGATATTTCCAAACAACGAGCGAGTAACCATTTTTTCATAAACTAATCGAGTTTTCTCGTCAGTTGTTTCTTCAATTTTCTGCAAAGCATATTGCTGAATTGTGAGCAAAGGTAAAACAATATGTTCACGGTAATTGATTGATAATTTTCCAAGTTCTTCCGATTCCATCAAAACTTTTTGTCCCGAAACCAAAAGCATATTTTTTACCGTCAGTAAATACTCTTCATAAAGAATTTTCCAAAAATCGCCATATTCTGGGTCATTTTTCATGTAGTTTGTTAGTGGAAAATAACTTTTTGTCAAAGCCATCATGCTATTTTCCATCAAGGTTTTGAAGTAAAGCGAACTTTGGTAAAGTGATTTTAAATCTTCTAGACGACCCTCTTCGATTACTTTTTCTAAAGCCGAACCAAAACCAAAATATCCTGGAACATTTTGTTTTAATTGACTCCAAGAACCCACAAACGGAATGGCTCTCAAATCTGACAATAAGAGTTTTTTACCCGAACTACGCTTACTTGGGCGACTACCTATATTAGTCAAACCATAATATTTGAGCGGACTTTTGTTTTCGAGATACGATACAAACAATGGATGTTCTTTTAACTCAAAGTATTTTCTAACGCCTTCTTCGCCCAATTCATCAATCAGATTGCGTTCTTTCTTATCAATAATTGACCTATCGTCTTGGAAAACATCGTTGATAATTCCAGCCGAAATCAACTGTTCAAAATTAAACATTGCTTGGGCTCGTGAGCCATACATTGAAGTAATGGTTTGTCCTTGAATCGTAATCTGGATTTCGTTATTGGCAATCGTTGGGCCTTGCGAAGCATAAAACTGATGCGTTTTTCCACCTCCACGAGCGGGCGGGCCTCCACGACCATCAAAAAACATTATTTCAATCTGATTTTTATTCGATATTCTAGAAAGATTTTCTTTTGCTTGATAAATCTCCCAGTTTGCTTTCACATATCCACCATCCTTCGTTCCATCCGAAAAACCAAGCATAATCGTTTGCTGATTTTTGCGTAGAATTAAATGATTTTTGTAATAAGGCAATTGATAAAGTGCCGACATGGTAGCTTGAGCAGCATCAAGTCCTTCGATGGTTTCAAAGAGTGGTACCACATCAACATTTACTTCTTTCTCTTTATAACCGCAAAATCTGAATAACGCTAATACTTCCAGTACCGAAAATATCGAAGTCGAATTACTGATTATATAACGATGACACGCTCTTTCGCCATTTGTTGATTGTATTTCTTGAATCGCTCTTACAGTCTTGAAAGTATCTTTTGTAAGGGCTTCTTCAAAATCATCTTCGTTGATTAAAAGTTCTCTTTCGGTCAAAAAATGTAGTTTTTCAGCATCTGACCATTCAGAATATGGTTTCGGCGAAATCGCATATTTCTGATTTATTTGCTCCATTACGTTTTCGTGAATACTACTATCTTGGCGAATATCCAAACAGGCAAAGTGTAAGCCAAAAAGTTTCACTTGTTGGATAAATCTATCAAAAAGGTCTAAGAAAATCGAGTTATGCTTTATGATGAGAAGTTGACGCACTTCATACAAAGATGCCAATAATTCATCAAGTGTTAGGTCATTTTTTAGACCGTTCATGTTGGTATAAATACGATTACTAATTTGGGTCAATAATGGCATGATACCTTTGAGAGTCAGACGACGACAAACGATTTTGAAATCATTATAATAACATTTCAAGATGCTCGTGCGTAATTCTTGCGAAACTTTCTTCGAAATTTCTGCTGTTACGAATGGGTTTCCGTCACGGTCGCCCCCCGGCCAAAAGCCAAGTTCGAGAACTGGACTAAAATCTTGTACTTCGTTTTGAAGATAAGTATTTATTTTTTCATGGATTTCGCCAATTACTTGGTAATAAACATGGCGAAGGTAGAAGATAATACTTTGGGCTTCTTCGAGAGGAGTAGGTTTTTGCTCGTTGATAAACGGTGTTTTTCCGAGTTGTTGGAGCAAAGCGTCAATGCCGTTGATGTCATTTTTGGGAATAAGTTCCTCTAAATCTTGAATAATACGTAAAACGCTATTCGGGTAAAATTGCGTCGGGTGAGCCGTAAATACCACACGAACCTTAAAATTCTTGAGTTTTTGCTTTACTTCTTGAAGCTTATTCTGCTGAACCGCCAAATCGAGCGTACTTAGCAAAGTGCCTTTTCCATTGATTGGCGTAAGTTTCTCAAAAGCCGAATCTTCAATACTATCTAACAAAACTACCTGACGCTCAATGTAAGTAATGAAGCGAAAGAGCAAATCAATTTTTTCTTTTTCATCTTTAATCGTCGTATATTGATTAAAGAAAGAATCAAGGATAGTTTTGGGGTCTTTTCCTTGTTCAAAACCAACTTCGGATAAATCATGCAAAAAAGGCATTAACTGACCAATCTTAGCCATTTTATCATAAGGTAGCCTCGAAAAAAGTGTATTAAATACAAGGTATTTGTTATGAACCTCTTGTGTAAAAACAGATTCGATAGAATTTTTTGACATTATTTTGAAAGCATTTATTGTTTTGCTAAGCAAAATACGCAAAAACATACTGTATTATGGCACTTTAGCAGAATAAAGTTTGGATTTTCTTGAAAAAATTAAAATTTTTCAAAACATAAACCAAAAAATAGGGTTTTTGCAGAAAAGAGAGTATAACTCACATGATTAGCCGTTAAAAAAAGAGTATTAATAACTAATCTTTTGCTACACAACATTGTTTATTACAAGTAATGAGCTTTTGATGATACATTTACAGGAATATTTAATTCATGTATACAATATGTGTCTTTACTTTGCATAAATTTAGAAAAAGGAATGATAAAGTACCCAATATATATGGATTACAATGCCACCACGCCGCTTGATAAGCGAGTTTTGGAGGCAATGATGCCATATTTGACCGAACATTTTGGCAATTCAGCCAGTGGCTCGCATGCTTATGGTTGGAAAGCCGCCGAGGCCGTTGATACAGCTCGTCAGCAATTGGCTGATTTTTTGGGCTGTACTAATAAAGAAATTATTTTTACAAGTGGAGCCACCGAAGCAATTAATTTGGCAATCAAAGGTGTTTTTGAAACGTTTTCTCAAAAAGGAAATCATATAATAACTGTAAAGACTGAACATAAAGCAGTTTTGGATACTTGTCAACATTTAGAAAAACTGGGGGCAGACTTGACTTACTTGGAGGTTGATGCTGAGGGAAATGTTTCTTTAGAAAACCTTGAAAAAGCCATCAAAAAAGAAACAATTCTGATTTCGGTCATGGCGGCAAACAACGAAACTGGCGTAATTTATCAAATCAAACAAATTGCTGAAATTGCTCATCGACACGGAGTTTTATTTCATTCCGATGCCACACAAGCAGTTGGGAAAATGCATATGAACGTAATTGAAGATAAAATAGATTTACTAAATTTTTCGGGACATAAACTTTACGGCCCAAAAGGAGCTGGTGTTTTGTACATCAGAAAAAAACTCAATATTATAGCCCAACAAGATGGTGGTAACCACGAACGAGGAATGCGTTCGGGTACGCTCAATGTAACCGGAATTGTAGGGTTGGGCGAGGCTGCAGAAATTTGCCAAAATTCGATGAGTGAAGAAGCTGCACGTTTGTCAGATTTACGAAATAAATTAGAAAATGGTATTTTAGAAAAACTTCCACTTGCCAAAATAAATGGAAATATTGCCCAACGTTTACCCAATACAACAAATATATGTTTTGGTAAAATTGATGGAGAACAACTATTGATGAATCTCAACGAAATTGCAGTTTCTAATGGCTCGGCTTGTAATTCTGCCTCAACCGAACCAAGTTATGTACTAAAAGCAATGGGACTTGATGACGAATCGGCATATAATTCGGTCAGGTTTAGTTTAGGACGAATGACCCAAGAAAGTGATATTGATTTAGCCATCAAACACGTATTGAACGTCGTAGAAAAAATGATAATTGCTCATTGATAATTGACAATTGAAAAAATGCCTTTTTACAGAATATACATGAAAGAAATTAAGAAAATTACAGAGGCCTATCAAAATATAGATTTTAGTAAAACTAAAGCCGCATTGGCTACAGTTGTAAGGGTTGAAGGTTCTTCGTATAGACGAACAGGAGCAAGAATGTTAGTTTTGGAATCAGGCGAATGGATTGGGGGAATAAGTGGCGGTTGTTTAGAAGGTGATGCTTTAAAAAAAGCTCGTTTGGCGATGTCTCAAAACAAAGCCACGCTCATTACTTATGACACCACCGACGACGACCCATATCAAATAGGCGTTGGACTTGGCTGTAATGGCATCATTGATGTTCTTATTACGCCTCTAGACTTAAAAAACCCAAATAATGCAGTCAGGCAACTCCAAAGTTGCATCGACCAACGAAGTCCAAATTTGGTAGTTACCGTGACGGGTATCAGCAAGGCACATTCAGACATCGCTTTGGGCGAAGTTTTTAGGTTTGATAACGAAACCCATTTTACGGCAAACTTTCCATTATTTCAGCTCAACGAAAGTTTAATTCCTGCAATTATAGAGGCTCTTGCTACAACTAAATCTGTATCTAAAGAGTATATTTTAAAAGATGGCACAAAACTCACGCTCTTCTTGGAAGTAATACCTCCAGCTATTCAACTATATGTTTTTGGAAGTAATTATGATGTTTATCCGATGGTGAAAGTTGCAAAAGAGTTAGGTTGGCGAGTAATTTGTGTTTGTAATCCTGCCAAAATGCACGCTTCACTCTCAGAAATGGCAGATGCGGTTGTTCAGAAAGACCATCAACCAAAAATCGATAGTTTCACGGCAGCCATTTCGATGTGCCATGATTACGAAAGCGACTACCGAAATTTGCAATTGTTACTAAAAACCAACATTAAATACATCGGTCTTTTAGGCCCCAAAAAACGTACATTAAAAATGTATGACCGAATGACCGACGAAGGCATTTTTTTAACAGCCGAACAAGAAGAAAGCATTTTCAGCCCAGTTGGACTTGACATTGGTGCTGCCACGCCCGAAGAAATCGCACTTTCGATTTGTGCCGAAATTCGTGGGTTTTTCTCAGGAAGAGATGGAAATCGACTAAAATATAGACCAAAACCCATTTATGAAAATTAATTTTTTTCTTCGAAAGATTGCTCATACTCAGATTTTTTGTTCAGTTTATTTTATGCCTTCAAAAAAGTAAATCACCGCATCGAAACCGAAATAGAAGGTTTTAATTACTTTTTTGTCGCCAAGACGAATCGTTCGTCAATCGATTAATTAGTCATTTAATACTTACTTCATAAAATGCTCAAAATTTCAAATAAAATTATGATAACTGTCGAACAAGCAGAAAAACTCATTTTAGAAAATACCATTTCAATTCCTACCGAAAAAGTATCAATTGATGCTGCTTTAGGCAGAATTTTAGCTGAAAATTTATGTGCCGACCGAGATTTTCCACCTTTCAATCGAGTTACGATGGATGGCATTGCGATTCAATTTGCTCAACTCGAAGCAGGACAAACTACTTTTGAAATCGAGGCAACGGCTGCCGCAGGAAATTCACAAAAAACCTTACAAAACGCCCAAAATTGCTTGGAAGTAATGACTGGAGCAATGATTCCGCTCAACACAGACATGGTTATTCGGTACGAAGATTTATCTATTTCAGAAAAAACAGTAAAAATCGTAGCTGATTTTTCAATATTTCGGGAAGGACAAAACATTCACCCAAAAGGTTCTGACCGCAAAACGGGTGACGTAATTGTGCCGAAGGGACGAAAACTTTCTCCTGCCGAAATAGGTGTGGCAGCCACAATTGGTAAACATGAAATTTTGGTTCAACGAAAACTTCGTGCGATAATTATTTCAACGGGAGAAGAAATCGTTCCAATAACCGAAACACCTCTTCCGCATCAAATACGAACATCAAATGGCTTTGCCTTACAGGCTTCGCTCAAAAACTGGGGACTCGAAACCGAAAATGTTTTATTGCCCGATAATCAGGAAATTATTGAGCAAAAAATAGCAGCATTTATGGAAACTTTCGATGTGCTTATTTTAAGCGGTGGAGTTTCGGCAGGGAAATTTGATTTTGTGCCACAATCCCTTGAAAATCAAGGAGTGAAAAAACTTTTTCATAAAGTTTCGCAACGCCCTGGAAAACCTTTTTGGTTCGGGAAATCAGCTAAGGGAACGATGGTTTTTGCCTTGCCCGGCAATCCAGTTTCTACATTTATGTGCCTTAATCGTTATTTCAAAAAGTGGCTTGAAACTTCGCAAGGCCTTGAAAATCAGCAATTAACGGCCGAGTTATCAGAAGATTTTACGTTTAAACCTGAATTAACGTTTTTCTTGCAAGTAAAGCTTTCTTATGCACCGACTGGCAAAATTTTGGCAAGTCCAGTAGAAGGTCACGGCTCGGGAGATTTAGCAAATTTGGTCGAAGCAGACGCATTTTTGGAATTGCCGTTGGAACGTAGTTCGTTTAAGAAGGGAGAGGCTTTTAAGGTGTTTGTTTATAGATAAAATCACGGAAAAATTTGCTTAGACCAATGACTTAAGGGTCTCGTTCCGAAGATTTTGAGATAAAATAGTTGTGGCACACCTTTGAGTATGTGCCACAACTAAGTCTGATGGATTATGGATAAATCAAATACTTCTTTCTCAAAACCTTAAAATCACTCAAACCCGGCTCCCAGCTTTTGCGAATTTCGGCTTCTGAAACGCCATCCATGATTTGTTGTTTGAATTTTTCTGTTCCTGCCAATTTATTAATATCTCCCATTTGTTTGCTTTGGGTTTTATCAAAGAATTTATCTTTCATCGGGTACGCCTTGTAAAGTTCCATCATCCACGAAAGGTTGATTTGTCGGCTTTTTCTCAGAATGTTGGTATCATATTTTCTTAAATCAAGTCCAAAACAATCTTCATTTTGGTGAAGAGGCGTTTCGCTCATTCCTTGAATACTTATAGGCTTAAAATTAAAATCATATTTGCCTTTAAGGGCAGGAGCTCCCAAAACCGTAAACGGAATGTAAGTTCCACGACCTTGACTCAAAATTGTGCCTTCAAACATACAGGTGCTTGGATAAAGCAAAATTGACTGCTGAGAATTAAGATTAGGCGATGGAAAAACAGGCAATATATATGTCATATCGTGGTTATAGTTTGCAATTTTAATCACACGAATCTTACATTGAAGTTTGTTCGGAAGCCAAGCTTCACCGTTAATCATTTGGGCAAACTCGCCGATTGTAAGTCCATGAGCAATCGGAATCGGAAACATGCCAATGCCCGAATACAGCTCTTTTTGTAAAATAGGGCCATCTACCAAGTAGCCATTGGGATTTGGTCGGTCGAGAATGATTAATTCTTTGCCATTTTCAGCACAAGATTCCATCACATGAGCGAGCGTATTAATGTAGGTATAAAATCTCGCTCCAACATCTTGAATATCAAAAATCATTATATCAACATCGGCTAAATGCTCTTGAGTTGGGCGTTTAATTTTGCCGTAAAGTGAAATTATCGGAATACCTGTTTTCTTGTCAAATTCATTATTTACTTTTGCTCCCGCACTGGCGTTACCACGAAAACCATGTTCTGGACCAAAAACTTTTACAATATTTACACCTAAACTCAACAGACTATCGACACTTGCTTTTTTGCCGATAATTGAGGTCTGATTGACCAACATCGCTACTCTTTTGCCTTTAAGCAAAGGCAAATATTCTGAAATTTGGTCAGCTCCTGTAATTATTTGTGTTTTTTGATTTGTAGAAACGGTATATTTATTGGCTAACTGCTTTTTGGTGCAGGCAAATAACACAATAATTACAAGGCAAATAAGAAGGTAAAAAAAAGAGGATTTCATAAAGTTTATTGATTGTTAATATATATTTTTATAAATCATTGATTATCAAACTAATAACCTGTAACAAATTAACCAATAACCATTTCAGATTGCTTTAATTTGTTTCAAAATCGTTTTTGTAATCGTTTTTCGACATTGACCAAAATTTGGATTGAGTTCGGAACGTTTTTTTGAAATTCGCGTTGCAAAGAAATAGGTATTTTCTCGACTTTCCACATATCCAACCCACCAACCCGAATCTATGCCACCGTCACGAGTCCAACCTGTTTTCGCTCTGATTGTGTAATCGTTGGACTTTTCTATAACCATTACTTTTTTCAAAATCTTGTAATTTTGCTTAGAAAATGGCATTTTTTCTTCATAAACAGCCTTTAAAAATGCAACCTGATTTTGTGGAGAAATTCCAAAACGCCCAAAATTCCAAAAGTCAATACCTATTTCTGATAAATCAACATTACCATAACGGCAGGCATTTAAATACTTTATATAATTTTTTTACCTATTTTCTTCGCCAATTCGATAAACACCCAGCCTGCCGATACCTCAAAAGCTTCTCGCACTGTCATATCTTTATAAATCTCTGGTCGGTATTCGTAGAGTGTCGTATCGGTTTTGCCTACCCACTTGATCACCTCATTTTCGTCTTTGATTACTTTTATTTCTAAGGAAATCAATAAATTAATGATTTTGAAAGTCGAAGCAGGCAAACTTAGTTTTTGAGCATCGAGTGAATCTGAATAAATCCACTTTTGATTTTTATAATCATAGATTGTGGTGCTGCCTTTGATGCCACATTCTCGAAAAGCCTGCTTTAAATCAACTTGCCCCGAAACCTTAGACGAAATGCTCAAAAAGCCAACAAGCAAGACAAAGTAGCGGAGTTTCATTTCAAATAATTGTTTTTACAATTCAATTTTATGGAAAAAATTCACCCGTAGGAACGTCCAAATTGGACGTTCCTAAAATATTTATTTAGAATCAATATGTCTTCAACATTTTAAATTTCAACCAAAACTAATATTTTATCATTAAATAATATTGTTTTTACTGGCATAAAGTCATAAATCAACGATTCACTTTTCTTTTTTGGCCATTTTTCAATACTTTTGAACAAAAATAAGCTTAACTTGAGAAAAACTAACGAAAGCATCATCAATATTCCTGTGATTCCGCCAAAAACGGCAAGTCGTGAGGAGCGTAAAGAATTTTTGCAGGAGTCTGCCAATAAATATTTGGAGGCCATCGAAATGCAAATTGGGGATTTGAAGAAAGTGGGTAAAAATGCTTTGGTTATCGGAGGAGTGGTTTTAACTGCCTACGCTCTGACTGAATTACTTTTGCCTTCGGATAAACAAAAAATTTCGCTCAAACCTAAGCCAATCGAACAAGAAGACGAAGATAACGACGAAAGTTCTTTTGTCTGGGCTGCTTTAAAAGGCGTCGCAACGTCGGTTTTGCTTAATATTGCAAAAAATAAACTTTTGGGAATTATAGATAATTTTACCACCGACGCTACCAAAAATGTCGAGACAAATTCTTGATAAAATACTAACCAACAAGCAATTAAAAAAGAAATCTTTGGCTGTTTTGCTCGACCCCGACAAAGTTGAGCTAAATTCTTTTGAAACATTTTTGTATGCATGTGCCGAAAACCGAGTAGAATACTTCTTGATTGGCGGCAGCCTGATTACCAAAAATATAATGGGCGAAATGATCGTAATCATTCGCCAAAAAACCAATATTCCTGTCATAATTTTTCCAGGAAATAGCCTACACATTGAGCCAACAGCCGATGCCATTCTCCTACTTTCGCTGATTTCTGGGCGAAACCCCGATTATTTGATTGGTCAGCACGTAATTGCTGCTCCACTACTTAAACAAAGCAATTTGGAGATTTTATCAACAGGCTATATGCTCATTGATAGTGGTCAACAAACTACGGTTTCTTATATCAGTAATACAACTCCAATTCCTAATGATAAGGCTGATATTGCAGTTTGTACGGCAATGGCGGGCGAAATGCTTGGTCAAAAACTGATATATCTCGATGGAGGAAGTGGAGCAATATATCCTGTTTCACCAAAAATGATTCAGAAAGTAAGCAAAAATATTAGTTTACCTCTGATTGTTGGAGGCGGGATTAATTCTTCCGAAAAAGCTACCGTGGCTCTTGAAGCGGGAGCAGATATTATTGTTATTGGTAATGCTTTCGAGAAAAACCCTGCTTTACTTTCAGAAATCGCCGAAGCAGTTCACTCCTTTAATTTATCAATTGCTTGAAACTCAATAAAGTATTTCTTGGTTTAGGTTCTAATTTAGGAAATAGAGAAGAAAACCTCTTGATGGCTCAGAAGTTAATTGAAGAAAAAGTTGGCAAAGTTCGCTCGAAATCAAGCATTTATGAAACTGCCGCGTGGGGAATCACCGAACAAAATGCTTTTTTGAACCAAGTGCTAGAAATCGAAACCGTTTTTTCACCGAGTGCAGTTCTTCATTTACTGCTGAAAATAGAGAAAGATATGGGGCGTATTCGTGAAATCAAATGGGGCGAACGTAGTATTGATATTGATGTTTTGTACTTCAATAACGTGATTCTTTCTACCGAAAACCTGGTAGTTCCACATCCTTTTATACCAGAACGCAAATTTGTTTTGGTGCCACTATGCGAAATTGCTCCAGTTTTTATTCACCCCAAATTAAAACAGTCAAACCTTGAATTACTTGAAAAATGCCAAGATTCGGGGGAAATAATCGTCTTTAATTCATAATTGCGGGCACTTTCTGAACCACAAATATCATTCGGTCAGATTCTGCCACTTCGAACGGTTTTAGATCATAACTTCCATAAATTTCTTTGCAAGTCAATTCTGCCTTTCGGAAATAATATCTAAAATCTTCGCAAGTTAAAATCTTGACACGTTCTTCGAAATGATGATGCTCGCAATCGTAGTCGAAATCAATATTTTTTATAATAAAACCATATTCGATTTTCTTTGTGATGATGAATTTTATACCATCAACTTCTTTTTCGTAGTATTTTATTAAGTTTTTTACGGCTTTTGCACTATTCATATAATCAAGCACCAGTGTGCCGCCCGATTTTAAATTTTCGGCAACAGCTTTTATGGCTCGAAAATTGTCATAGCTTTCATCAAAATATCCAAAACTTGTAAATAAATTTAGTACAAAATCGAAAGAGCCTGAGCGAAAAGTTTCTCGCATATCATGCAAATAAAAACCCAGATGCTTATTTGCAGATTGCTTAGCAGCTTCGATATTATTCGGAGATAAATCAACACCAATCACATCATAGCCTTTTGAATTAAGGTATATTGAATGCCGTCCTTTGCCACAAGCAAGGTCGAGAAAAACATCAGAATGCTTGAAATTGAGTTTTTTTTCAAGAATATCAATAAATTGTTGAGCTTCTTCGTAGCTTCGGCTTTTGTAAAGTTGATGATAAAAAGATGTATCAAACCATTCTGCAAACCACTCTTTCATTATCTTTATATCAATTTAGTACATTCGGAGTTGATAGAAATTAAACCCGAATTCAATTTTTTTTTAAATTTATCGTTATAAATAGCGTACAAAATTACCATCATTATCATCAAAAATGAAACTTTATCAGAAAATATACCAATTTGCTTCGATTTTATTATTTGTTTTATTGACGTTGTCGATAGCCGATGCCCAAACAAGCGATGCCGTTCCGAAAGCAAAACGTAAAGGAGATGAAGGGTATAAAAAAGAAACAATTCAACAAAAATTGGATAAACTTCCTGTGGGCATAACAACCCCAAAGGCTTCAGCTTCATTGCCTGGAGGAAATAATATTTCGAGTCTTGATGATGCCAAAAAGTTTGCTACCGAAACTTTACCCGATTTAGGTTTGAAGCTCAAAAAGACCTTAAAAGATGTAAAAAAGGAAATCAAAAGCTTGAAAAAAGAGTTTAATGGACGTGATTACGAAGGAATTAAGGTAGAAAAACAGCTAATAAGACAAGGAACTGGTAATAACCTGACATTCTTAGAATTTTATACTTTAAAAGAATTTACTCAGCCCAATTCCTATAATCGACACTTATTTTGGTATGACCGTAAAGCAAATAGAATCGTTGAAGGCATTGGTCGTGACCGTGCAACCAACGATTTAATGCACGGGCCGTATAAAAAATATTTGAGCGATTTGGTGGTTGAAGAAGGTTGGTATTATCTAGGTGCAAAAGATGGTCGTTGGGAATTGTACGACAAAAACTACAATTTGCTTAATAAAGAATATTACGAACGAGGTTTCTATCAAGATTCTGAACTAAGTTTTTATGATGAACGTCAAATCAAAATGAAAGATGTAAAACCTAAGCTTTACGGAAAAGTGACGGGCGAGTATCTCAAATTTAACGAAAGCGGAACATTGGCCGAACAAGGCATGATGGATGACAGCGTAAAAATTGGTCGATGGGTTGAGTATTACCCAACGGGTAATCGCAGAAAGAAAGAAACACAATACGGAAAAGACTGTTACGATACGGTTTTTGAATCTTACATAGTTTATGAATACGACGAGAAGGGTAAAATTACTTTTGAATCACCAAAGATTAAGAAAAATTAAGATTGATTTGAATAATTTTTAATTAGTAGAAAACAGTTTTGCCAAAATTAGTTTTTTTTCTTTTTTTCTTTAATTTTGTCGTCATATAGCTATAAATATTTAATGACAAAACTTACGCCCGACGACTTAATTTATGGCTATATAAACGGAATTTTCCCGATGGCGGATTCGGACGGGACACTTTATTGGTATTCGCCCGACCCTCGTGCCATTATTCCGCTTGATACTTACAAATCTCATAAATCACTTCGTCCTTTGCTCAACAAAAACTATTTCGAGATTCGGATTGACTATGATTTTGAGGGCGTAATGCGTAGCTGTGCCATTGCAAGAAGCGATTCTGAAGATACTTGGATTTCAGAAGAAATTATAGAGGCTTATACGGGCTTAAACGGCTTAGGCTTCGCTCATAGTGTTGAGGCTTATTTAGATAATAAGCTCGTCGGAGGACTTTATGGCGTTTCTATTGGAGCGGCTTTTTTTGGGGAGTCAATGTTTTATACTCAGCCCAATGCTTCGAAAGTAGCTTTTCATTACCTAATTCAAACACTTCGCCAACAAGGCTTTGAGTTGCTTGATACTCAATTTATTAACGATAACGTAAAGCGTTTTGGGGCAATTGAAATACCTAAAGCAAACTATTTGAACCTGCTTCGAAAAGCTACTGAAAAAAAAGCACGATTTATCGAACTCGAAATCGAACATTTATTAAATAAGGCATAAAAAAACTCAGTACTGAAATACTGAGTTTTTTGTTTTTACTCTAAATCAAGGCTTTTTATAATTGCCAATTCCTTCGTCCAAAAACTTAATAAACTCTTCTTTTGAAGTATAGCCTATTGGTTGTTTTACAATCAATTTGCCATTTGAATCTTCAATAATATAATAAGGTTGGGCGTTATTATTGTATTTTGTAATTTCCAAATCCATGTTTTTATCGCCGACTGTGACTTTCAATTCATCGTCATATTTCGATATATATTGTTTTTCTTTTGGAAGTTCTTTTTTATCATCAACGTACAGAGAAGCTATCACGAAATCGTTTTTAAGTTTTTCTAAAACTTCGGGTTTTGGCCAAACGTTTTCTTCCATTTTACGGCAATTCGCACAAGCATAACCCGTAAAATCTATAAAGAGTGGTTTTCCGACTTCTTTAGAGTAAGCGAGGGCATCGTCATAATCGTAAAAACCTTTTAATTCATGTGGTAAATCTCGGAGTTTAGAATCATCAGCAACCGTTGTAACGATTGTTTTTGGTGGTAAAAGTCCTGATAATAAACTTAATTCTTTCTTGTGCGAAACGCCTGAAACCATATACGCAGCAAATGCAAGGAATAAAGTTCCGAAAACTACTCTTGGAACATTATACTTTGTAACTTTACTATCCTTCGGAAGACGAATAATTCCTAAAATATAAAGCCCAATGGCAGCAAAAATGATTATCCAAATAACCAAAAACGTATTTCGAGAAATATAATTAAAGTGATAAGCCAAATCAATATTACTCAGAAATTTAAGTGATAAGGCAAATTCGGCAAAGCCAAAAACTGCTTTCATTTCATCCATCCAACCACCCGATTTTGGTAGTTTTTTTAAAATATTCGGGAAAAATGCTAAACCCATAAATACCAAACCAATGGGCAAACCATATACAAACATTCCATAAATTGGCTTCAAAACTTCACCCTGTTTAGCCAAAATCAGTAAACTGCCAACAAAAGGAAAGGTGCAAGAAAAAGAAACCAAAACTAAAGTAAGTGCCATGAAAAACACACCCAAATAACCCCCTTTTTCAGATAGAGCATCTACTTTATTTACAAAATCATGAGGCAGCACCAGTTCAAAAATACCTAAGAGTATTAAACCAAAAATAATAAAAACTATGAAAAATATTAAATTTGTAAGCCAATGAGTACTGACAGAGTTTAAGTCAACGAAATGAGCCAACGCTCCGATTACCGTAAAAATCAGAATAATTGATGCTCCATAAAAAAGAGCTTTCACTCGACCATTTTGTTGTTTCAGAAAAAAACTAACAGTCATGGGCATAATTGGGTAAATGCAAGGCATGAAAATAGTAATTATGCCTTCGCCCAAAGCCAAAGTAAGAAAACCTAAAAGTGATTGTGATTCTTGCATGAGCAATAAAAAATAATGTTTGTCTTATTTATAACGCAAAATCTGTGCAAAAGTGCCGATGAACAATTAAAAATGTAGAATTAAGAATGTAGGTATCTGATAATAAACACCTTAAAAGATAATCAAATTTGTTCCCTTTTTAAAAATACCATTTTTCGGTCATAAGTTTGAAGGCAAGCCCAGCAACGAAAGCAGATAAAATGAGATTCCAAGAGTGTTTTTTTAGCTTTAAACCATTTAAAACCAAAAATGAAAGTGTGATGGTAACTGCCACAATTAATAATTGCCCGATTTCGAGACCAATATTAAAAGCCAATAATTGCATTACAATACTTTCATCTTTTCCGAGTAGGCTTTTTAAGTAGTTAGAAAACCCCATTCCGTGAATGAGGCCAAACATCAAAGTGAAAAAATAACGTATCCTCGAAAATTTTTCGGGGTTAAATATGCTTTCGGTACTTCGATGAAAGAAATTAGCGAAACAAGTAAGAATAATAGTAACAGGAATCAAAAACTCAATCAAATCCGTGCTGTATTCGATAAGTTTAAGAGCTGCCAAAGCTAAGGTAATTGAATGCCCAATAGTAAAGGCCGTGACAAGATATAGTATTTTTTGCCAATCGCTCATTCTATATATCGCACAAAGGGCTATCACAAACAATATATGGTCGTAGCCGTTTATATCGGTAATGTGTTGATAACCAAATTGTAAGTAAATTAAAAACTCGTTCATGATCAAGCTTATATTTTTATTTCCTAAAAATAAAACTTAAGGGTTTTATTTAGGATTTATCTAACAATATTATAAAATTTGCAATGATTGTTTAAAATTACAACGAAAAATCAGTAAACCATGAGTATTAGAAAAAAAATCGGTTTTGCTTGGGGCTACTCTTTTATTGCCTTCTTTATTTTGGGCTATTATTACATTACTCCAAATTGGACATTCTTTGTATTTATTTTTTCCTATTGCTTAATTCCGATTCTTGATGAAACTGTAAGCCGAGATTCCCAAAACGCTAGCACCGAAGAATACGAAAAACTTCTCAATAACCGTTATTTTGACTTTTTAGTATATTCTCACGTTTATATTCAATATTTCATGCTTTTCTGGAGTTGCTATATACTCAAGTTTGATAACCTCACTTGGTATCAAATTTTTGGCTTAATGTTTAGTCAAGGCGTTTACGCTTCTACTATCATCAATGTGGCTCATGAATTAGGGCATCGTAAAAGTGCGTTTGCACAATTTCATGCCCGTGCGGCTTTAATTTCAGTTTGTTACATGCACTTTTTTATTGAACACAATCGGGGACATCATACGCACGTGGCTACACCTCTCGACCCCGCAACTGCTCGCAAGAACCAAACCGTTTTTGCGTTTTGGAAACAAAGCTTAGTTGGTGGCTTCATAAGTGCATGGAATATTGAGAAAAAACTTCTTCAAAAAGAAAATAAAAAAACTTGGAGTTTAAATAATGAAATGATTTGGGCGGTCATTTTGCCAATTTTTCTCTGCTTTTTACTTACTGTTTCGTTTAGTAAATCAATTCAAGAAATTGCATGGATTGTGCCAACGTTTTTTGTAGTGCAGAGCATCATTGCCATTTTATCTTTAGAATGTGTCAATTATATTGAGCATTACGGAATTTTGCGGAAACAACTCGAAAATGGACGCTACGAAAAAGTAAATCCACTGCATTCATGGAATGCCAACCATTTTTATAGCAATCTATTACTTTTTCATCTGCAACGGCACTCCGACCATCACGCTTACGCGGCACGACCATATCAAGTGCTTCGTCATTTTGATGAAAGCCCGCAGTTGCCTTATGGCTATACAATGATGATTTTAATGTCGCTTGTGCCACCAATTTGGTTTAAAACCATGAATAAACGCTTGGAAGAATGGCAAAAAAACAGCGTTGACAATGAACATATTATGAAAGTAGTAAAGCAATTTGCATAAAAAAAGCCTGTAAAGTCAGTTTTCTTGAAATTTACAGGCTTTTACATAGATATTAAAGATTAGTTTTCCATCAAATAACCTTTGATAAACTCATCAATATCTCCATTCAATACTGCTTCTGTATTTGATGTTTGAATATTAGTTCGGTGGTCTTTCACTCGTCGGTCGTCTAAAACGTAGCTTCGGATTTGTGAACCCCATTCGATTTTCATTTTTCCTGCTTCGGTTTCGGCTTTTGCAGCATTGCGTTTGTCAACTTCTAACTGATAAAGTTTCGACTTCAACATTTGCATCGCACGCTCACGGTTTCCGAGCTGACTACGGTCAACTTGACAAACGATTACGATTCCAGATGGTTTGTGCGTAAGCTGCACTTTTGTTTCTACTTTATTGACATTTTGTCCACCAGCACCACCTGAGCGAGAAGTTTGGATTTCAATATCAGCAGGATTTATCTCAATCGTAATTGTTTCGTCAACCAATGGTGTAACAAAAACCGATGAAAATGAAGTATGTCGTCGGGCATTAGAATCGAAAGGCGAAATTCTGACCAAACGATGCACGCCATTTTCAGATTTCAAGAAACCGTAAGCCATTGGCCCATCAATTTGCAACGAAACCGATTTCACGCCCGCTGTATCGCCATCTTGAAAATCAAGTTCTGACACTTTATAACCTTTCTTATTACACCACATTAAATACATTCTCATCAACATACTTGTCCAGTCTTGGCTTTCAGTACCGCCAGCACCAGCATTTATTTCGAGAATGGCACTCATTTGGTCTTCTTCGTTTGAAAGCATTCGTTTTAACTCCAAATCTTCCAAAACGCTTATTACTTTTTTTGCTTCTTCGTCAACTTCCTCTTCGGTTACATCGCCTGCTTCATAAAATTCATAAAGCGTATCGAGGTCACCGATTACGGCATTCGCATTTTCGTATCCGCCAGTCCAGCCTTTCAAGGCACGTACCTGTTTCATTACGTTTTCGGCTTTGGTGGCATCAGTCCAAAATTCGGGTTGAGCAGTTTGGTTTTCTAAATCTTCGAGTTGTTCTTTCTTGCTATCGTAGTCAAAGATACCCCCTCAAAGCCGCTAATCTGGCCTTTAACTCCTTCAATTGTTCGGTAGTCATATTATATTGTGAATAAATGATTAAAATGCAAAATTACGCAGATTTGCTCATAAAATGGTGGTTTTTGAAAATAAAACGGAAATTATGCTATAAATAGCTTATTTATGTTTTGCAATTATTTTTGCAAGAATTTAATAAAAACATCAAGCGTTTGCTTATTTTTACTGCATATAAAACAATAGATATATGGAAGCAATCATTGCAGCACCAAAAAAACGTGAAAGGCGAGTGCCAGCATCATTGATAAAAGAAGTTTTAGACGGACAGCCGATTTATTATAAAGGTTATCGAAGTGTGATGTACGGGCATAAAAATTTGGAAGAAATCATGGGAGCAAGTAGTTTACAAAGTTTGATTATCAATTTTATTCAGAAGATTTTAATTAAAAATTTAGATGATTTTAACTACCTAATTTTGACAGGTGAACCAGGGCTTCATTTAAGCCATCGAAATAATTTTTCTGGAGATATTGTACTTTACCACATTGGTCAGATTGAAAAATTTACGAAACGTTACTTTGATGTTCCGCCATTGCTACAAGTAGAGGTTGATGTAGAAATTGATACCGAAAATATTTCTCAAAACTTGTATGTTACCCGAAAAACACAGCGACTTTTAGAATTTGGTGTAAAAAAAGTAATTTGGGTTTTTACAGCCACGCAAAGTGTTTGGGTTGCCGAACCCGAACAAGATTGGAGAATCATTAATTGGAATAAAGAAATTCAACTTTTTGAAGATATTTCAATGAATTTAGGTGATTATTTAGCTAAAATGAATGTTGAGTTGGAGTAAAAGAAAATAGTGTTTATAAGAACAGTTTGCAGAGTAAAAATAGAAGTTTGGATTAATTTAGTCAAAATCAATATAAAAAGTAGTCCTCTAATTGAAGGCTACTTTTTTTAATACGTACAAAAATTTTCAAAAAACACTTCTTTTACAAACAAATAACCAATAAATCAACAATATCTTTAATAAAAGTTTTTCTTTTAAAAATAAAACCTGTACCTTTGCAGCCCTAATTGGAAATTAGTATCTAACGAAAACAATTTTTTTAACAACATGCCTACTATACAGCAGTTAGTAAGAAACGGCAGAGAACAAATGACTTGGAAGTCTAAGTCGCCCGCTTTGGATTCATGTCCGCAGCGTCGTGGCGTTTGTACTCGTGTTTACACTACGACCCCCAAAAAGCCTAACTCAGCACTTCGTAAAGTTGCTCGTGTTCGCTTAACAAATCAAAAAGAAGTGAATGCTTATATCCCAGGAGAAGGACACAACTTGCAAGAACACTCAATCGTATTGATTCGTGGTGGTCGTGTAAAAGATCTTCCAGGTGTACGTTATCACATCGTTCGTGGTGCATTAGATACCGCAGGTGTTAATAACCGTAAGCAGAGCCGTTCTAAGTATGGTGCTAAACGTCCTAAGCCAGGTCAAGTTGCAGCTCCAGTAAAAGGAAAGAAAAAATAATTTCCTGAAAGTAATTTCCAGTTGAAAGTTTTCGGTTAGAAGATAAACATTCGTTTTTCAATAATAAATAACTTAACAACAGGGTAGTAATCTCGGAGCAATCGGAGGTGAATTAGTTTTCAAGAACGAAACCTTATTTAAACAAAATGAGAAAGTCAAAACCAAAAAAGCGTTACGTGCTTCCTGACCCAAAGTTTAGAGACGTAACTGTAACTAAGTTTGTAAATAACTTAATGTATGACGGTAAGAAAAGTACTGCATACACAATTTTCTACGGTGCTTTAGAATTAGTTGAAACCCGTACGAAAGAAAATGGCCTTGAATTGTGGAAAAAAGCATTGGCGAACGTAATGCCAACTGTTGAGGTAAAAAGCCGCCGTGTTGGTGGAGCTACTTTCCAAGTTCCACAAGAAGTACGTGCTGACCGTAAGCAGTCAGTAGGTATGAAATGGTTAATCGGATATTCACGTAAGCGTGGTGAAAAAACCATGACTGAGCGTTTAGCTGGCGAAATCATCGCTGCGGCTAAAGGTGAAGGTGCGGCAGTGAAGAAAAAAGATGATACGCACAGAATGGCAGAAGCTAACAAAGCATTCTCGCACTTCAGATTCTAATTTAGACGAAAGTCGATTTCAGAATTAATATAAAAAAATCCGCAAATGCTGAAAAGTATTTGCGGATTTTTTGTGTTTGTTTGGTAGAAAATTTGTGGCATACTTCAAAATGTGCCACAAATCCTTTTTCGGTGAAAAAAACGACGGCAAGGTTCAAAATCTCGCCGTCATAAATTTAAATTTATTAAGATGAATCAAATCTATCGAATCATTTCATAATCTTTAAACATATTCAATTTCATTGATTCTACTTTCTTTCTGAATTCGGCCCAGTTGCCTGCAAAGAATACATTTATTTTGGCGATGGAATCTCGTGAGGCCATCAAATTGTTCTAAAATGATTGATTCAGTTTTTGATGGTGAAGACTGACGATTTCCTAAATACATCATTAACTCCTGAGCTTTTGTCAAAGCAGTCATGCTATATGGGCGACCATAACCTTGTTTTTCAAGCGGTTTTGCGACAATCAGCTCTTTTTTAGACTTGATAGTATCTTGTACTGCTTTAATCTGCTTTCTGAAATCTTCAATTTCTTTGCCTTCGTTATCTTTTACTTGATTCAGTAGCTTTTCCGTAACATCATTGGCCTCGGTGAGACGGTCGCTCGCTTTGGTGAGTTTAGCTACATTCACTTTTAGGCGTTCGTAAATATCTCGTTTGGCCACTTCTGCACTACGGTCGAAATTGTATCTTGGGTCTGGTTTTACGTTTATGTAAGTTGAATCCTTTTGGTCGCCAAAACTTAGTACAACTTTGTATTTCCCTGATAAAATATTGATTCCGTTTGGCTCAGCTGTTCCTTTCTTCGGTTTTGGTGTATTAGGGTAACGAATACCTTTTTCGGTTAAATTCCACGTAATTCGTTGCATTCCTGAAGTATCAGGCACACTAAATAATGTACGAATCTGTTTGCCTACTTCGTTATAAATTTTAGCATAAACCGTGTCGTATTTTATACATGGCACTTTTGGTGTAGTAACGTCTTTTTTCTCTTCGGGCTTTTTCTCCTCCATTTTTGGAACATTCACAAAATAGCTAATTCTTGCACCTGCCGCACGGTTTTCACCTTCGTACATTCCGTCGCCAATTGTGTTTATCCAATCTGTGTCGAAAATTCCACTAAATAAGCATCTGGGGACTCAAAAGCTACGAGTTTTTGATCTAAAATTTTCGTAGATACTTGAGCGATTTTACGAAGTGGGCGAATATCGTCTAGAACATATAAAGCACGACCAAACGTACCAACTACTAAATCGGCTTCACGCTCTTGAATTGTCAAATCCATTGTTGAAACCGATGGTAAGCCTGCTTTCCATTGTGTCCAAGTTTTTGCTTCGTCAACACTTACCCAAAGACCGTGTTCTGTTCCACAAAACATTAAATTCGGCGTTGTAGGGTCTTGCAAGAAACAAAGAGCATAAGCACGCACTTTGTTTTCGTCAACAATACGTTCCCAGTTTTGACCAAAATCTTTTGTGCGAAACACATAAGGAGCAAAATCTCCTTGACGATAATTATTGACAGTCACAAAAGCTTCGCCAGGATTGTATTTGGATGCTTGAATCTGACAAATCCATCCTTCTTTCGGAAAATTTTTGATTTTTGAAGTAAGATTCGACCATTTTTTGCCGAAATCTCTCGTTAACTGAACGTTTCCATCATCAGTTCCTGCCCAAAGTACGCCTCTTTCTTTATGAGATGGAGCAAGCGAAAGAATAGTATTATGGTTTTCGGCCGAAGTAATATCAAGCGAAAGGCCACCACTTTGGACTTGCTTTTGTTGTACTGGATTATTATATGTTAAATCGGGTGAAATAATATCCCAAGTCAAACCTTTATTTTGGCTTTTATGTACAAACTGACTTCCGTAGTAAATTGTCTCTTTATCAAATGGGTCTTGAGCAATGGCAGCATTCCAATTGAAACGCAAACGAGTTTTAATATCAACCTGTGGCGGACGAATCATTGCCGAATGCCCTGTTTTGGTATCATATCTGCCCAAAAATCAACCTTGCGACAGTGCGTAGCCATAACGAGCGTATTCGGGGTCAGGCACAACATCGAAGCCATCGCCACCATTGACCGAAAGCCAACTGTAATTTCTGATTCCGCCCTCTTTCCAAATATAGGCTGGGCCTTGCCACGAGCCATTATCTTGTAAGCCGCCATAAATATTATATGGAATCTCGTTATCGACATTAACGTGATAAAACTGTCCTAAAGGCAAAGCTTCTGCAAAAGTCCATGTTTTACCTCTATCTCTCGAAATTGAAATACCGCCGTCATTACCGTTAATGATAAAATTATTGTCTTCGGGATGAATCCAGATTGCGTGGTGGTCGGCATGTGCTTGGTCAAAAGTGGCAGTAGTTTTGAATGATTTTCCACCATCTTCACTCATAGAAATTACCTGATAAAGGCTATAAAGTCGGTTTTCGTTCTTTGGATCGCATAAAATATCGTTGAAATAAAACGGACGATTTGTTACATCTTTTGGGTCTTCGTTTACTTTTTCCCATTTCATACCACCATCATCAGAGCGATAAAGTCCATTTTTTGTTGCTTCAATTAAAGCATACACTCGATTTGGGTAAGAGCGGCAACTCGCCAAACCAATTCGACCGAAATCTCCTTCGGGTAAACCATCAGTTTTGGATAGTTTCTTCCAGTTTTTCCCTGCATCATAAGTTACATAAAGCCCAGAACCTTCTCCGCCTGATTTGAAATCCCATGCGGTGCGTTTGTGTTGCCACATTGACACAAAGAGTTTATTTGGGTTTTTGGCATCCATAATCATATCGGCCACTCCCGATTTTTCGTTCGTAAACAATACTCTCTGCCAAGTTTCGCCGCCATCGGTTGTTTTATAAACGCCTCGTTCTTGCTGTTCGGCATAAGGATTTCCGATTACGCCCGCATAAATCACATTTGGATTTGTAGGGTCAATCAGAATACGATGAATATTGCGAGTTTTTTCAAGTCCCATCAATTTCCAGGTTTTACCGCCATCAAGCGATTTGTAGATGCCTGCTCCTAAATTGATAGAGTTTCGAGGATTTCCCTCGCCCGTTCCTACCCAAACCACTGAAGGATTTGATTGCTGAATGGCTATCGACCCAATATTTTGCAATGGCATATTATCAAAAATAGCTTGCCATTTTGTACCACCGTTTTCGCTTTTCCAAACGCCACCCGATGCCAAAGCTGCATAAATGAGATTAGGATTTTCCCAAACGGCATCAACTGCAGTGATTCGGCCAGACATGACTGCTGGGCCGATGCTACGGGCTTTCATTTTATTGAATAAGTCGGTATTGAGTTTTTGGGCAAAAGCTGCCGTTGAAAGTAAAGTAATCAAGAAAAAACTCAGAAAGTAGTCTTTTTTCATGCTTGTTGAAGGGTTGATAAATGTATTGAAAAGGTAAAAATAATACTCTAATGTTAGAAAATGCAAAAGTTGGGATGAAAAGGTCGTTTTATACAACCGCATCGGCGGTATGATAAAGGAACTAAGGAACATGATGTATTTCTCGATGAAAATTCATATTCTTCGTGCTTCCGTGGAGAATATTTACGCAAATTCCATTTCAAAAAGGCGACCTAAATGCCCTTTTAGCTTTGCTCCTACTTCATTCATATCAAGTTGTTTTCCGATTTCGGTGGCCATTGAGGTTACGGCTTTGTCGTCAATACCGCACGGTACTATATTTTGAAAGTAATTCAAATCGGTATTTAAATTCAAAGCCAACCCGTGCATTGTTACCCAGCGACTTGATTTTACTCCCATCGCACAGATTTTTCTTAGATTCTGCTGTTCAATTGCATCAAGCCAAACGCCCGTTAAGCCATCAATTCTTCCCGCTACGATTCCATAATCCGCTAAAGTCAAAATTACACCCTCTTCTAAAAAACGCATATAACGATGAATATCAGTAAAGAAATTTTCTAAGTCCAAAATCGGATAGGCGACGAGTTGTCCTGGCCCGTGATAAGTAATGTCGCCACCACGGTTGATTTTGTAAAATTTTGCTTCTATTTCCTGCAAAGCTTCTTCATTAATCAAAAGGTTATCATTTTTTCCACTTTTCCCCAGCGTATATACGTGCGGATGTTGACAAAAAAGTAGGTAATTAGACGTAGTTTTTTGTTTTTCGGGGGCAATTCCTCGATTGGCAACTTTACTATCTATGATTTCGGCGAAGAGTTTTTCTTGCATATCCCAGCCTTCTTGGTAATCAATCAGACCTAAATCAATAAACTGTACTGTTTTATTAAGATTATTATTCATCAGTTTCGTAACTTTGTGGCATGAACGCCACCACAAAGATAATTATTAGTATTTGATAACACAGAAACAAAATGATATACCCAATAGTTGCCTACGGAGACCCTGTTTTGAGAAAAGAAGCCCGTGACATTATAAAAGGAGAAATTGATTTAAAAAAATTAGCGGCTGATATGTACGAAACCATGTACGCCGCATCGGGAGTTGGCTTGGCGGCTCCGCAGATTGGCATGGATATTCGTTTATTTGTGGTTGATGGCACACCAATAAACGAAGGAGCAGAAACCGAAGAAGATATTGACCCTTCTTTGATTGATTTCAAGAAAGTTTTTATAAATGCCGAAATCATTGAAGAAGATGGCGATGAATGGGCGTATGAAGAAGGTTGTTTGAGTATTCCAGGGATACGAGCTGATGTTTATCGTCCAGAATTTATCACGATTCGTTATTTTGATACTGATTGGGTTGAGCATACCGAAGATTATGAAGGTTTGGCGGCAAGAATTATTCAGCATGAATATGACCACATTGATGGTATTTTGTTTACTGACCATCTAACTTCATTGAAAAAGCAGTTGTTGAAGAAAAAACTCACCAATATCACCAAAGGTGATGTGGATATTGAGTATCGCATGAAGTTTCCGAAGTAATATTTAGGTACTGAGGCACAAAGTTGCAAAGGCACAAAGTAATTAATTCTTAAGGTTCGCATTTTTAAAATGACCGAAAAAACTTTTTCTAAGCAAAATCTAAAGATTTCGTTAGTTCAGACGAATCTCCATTGGGAAAACCCGACGGCGAATTTGGCTATGCTTGAAGAAAAGATTTTTGATATTGAAGAACCGACTGATTTAATCATTTTGCCCGAAATGTTTACGACGGGCTTTTCCATGAACGCCCAGCAGTTTGCCGAACCGATGAACCTCACGACAACTCGTTGGATGAAGCAAATGGCAGCTCAAACTCGTGCGTTCATTACGGGTAGTGTGATTATTAAGGCAGGCGAAAATTACTATAATCGCCTACTTTGGGTGAGTCCTGAAGGTGAAGTTGATTCTTATGATAAACGCCACCTATTCAGAATGGGTAAAGAAAATGATGTTTATGCCGAAGGAACTAAGCAACTCATCAAGACAATTAAAGGCTGGAAAATTTGTCCGCTTATTTGCTATGATTTGCGTTTCCCTGTTTGGAGCAGAAACGTCAATCTTGATTACGATTTATTGATTTATGTAGCCAATTGGCCACAAGTGCGTATCTATCCGTGGGATTCGCTTTTGGTGGCTCGTGCCATCGAAAACCAAAGTTATGTAGTAGGCGTAAATCGCGTGGGCGAAGATGGAAACGGTTTTCCGCATTCGGGTAATTCGGCTGTGATTGACTTTGCAGGAAAAGTGCTTTTCCGTGAAATTGGCAACGAAGTTATTCATCACCATACACTCGACCGCTCTTCTCTCGACGAATTCCGTCAACGTTTCCCTGCTTATTTAGATGCTGATAGATTTGTGATTGTTTGATTTCCCAAATCAAACAACTTTAATAGAATCACTACCAAACTTTATAACTTTTTCGACATAACGGTGTGTCTTGGCAACCTCATCCAAAGTATATTATCTATCAATAATAGCACGAAGATGCCCTTTTTCGGCTAAATCTTTGAAAAATTCAAAACAAAAAATTAAACAGCAAAATAAACCACTAAATATTGACAAAAGTCAATAAAAAGACTTTTTGAGGGAAAAATTTGAGTAAAAAATCACACCGCCACAAAAAAGTCCTGCACTTCGTTAGGTTGTACTTTTATGACATTGGCAAGCACCAAAACTATCAAAGTCCGAGAAGCAACTTTTCGTGAAATATTGGCAATATTGGCATAAGTTTCTACCGTGATGGTGGGGTTTTCAGCCAAATATTTCATTAAAATCTGTTCTTTTTCTCCGTAATTAAACTTAATATTCAATCCTTTACGCTCGCCTTTCAAAATTTCTTTCATTTCTTTACTGGCTTGAACCGAGCGGTCGGCCACTCGCACATAAGCACGACGATTATCTACGATTCCGTCTAAATCTACAAAATGTGGCTTAAACGGACTTTTCTGAATATCATAAATCAAAACTTCTCGCTCGCCCTCAACAATCAGGCGTTCGAGCTGATAATCAATGGCAGGATAAATGTATTTTTCGATGGCTTTTTGTAGAATATACTCATCTTCATCGGGAAACTTTAAGCCTTTAATACTCTTGTCGTCGCCGATGCCCACAATCAATTTCCCGCCATCAGTATTGGCGAAAGCAACCATTTCCCTGACAATTTTCTCAGGGTGATTGGTCTTTAGTTTAAATTCTATGAACTTATTTTCGCCTTGGCGAACGAGTTCTTTTAATACCCGAAAATCAACTTTTGATTGTTGGGTTGGCTGGTAATCCACCATCATTTCTCGAATGATTGGGTTATAGTTCTTTACCGCAGTTTTTGTATGGTGGAAAGAACGTAAAAATCTTTTCTAAAAATATAGCTTTTGACTTGATTATCAAAGAACCTTAACAAAAATTTCAAGTATTTTACACTTATTAGAATAACTTAGTTTAATTTCGTTTGTTTTGTTTTTAACTCATTTAAACTATGAAAAAAATTTTATTCTTGTCTCTATTCTCTATGAGTACTCACATTATTACTGCCCAATCAAAAACAATTGGTAAAATTGACCGCTACGATACCGCCTTAGACAAAATCTTAGACGTAAGCACTAAAATTGAAGTTTTGGGCGAAGGTTTTGTTTGGTCAGAAGGCCCAATTTGGGTCAAAGATGGCGGATATTTGTTGTTTTCGGATGTACCAGCCAATATTATTTATCGTTGGAAAAAGGGCGAAGAAATAACTGCATTTTTAAAACCTTCTGGCTATACTGGAATTTCGCCGTACAGCGATGAACCTGGAAGCAACGGCTTGATTATCAACCAATTAGGAAATTTAGTTTCGTGCGAACACGGCGACCGCAGATTGGCAGAAATGCCATTAACTTTTGGTGGAAAACGTACTTTGACCGACAACTATTTGGGGAAAAGATTTAATAGCCCGAATGATGTTGTACAGAAATCGAACGGAGATTATTATTTTACTGACCCACCGTATGGTTTACGTCAAAAAGAAAATGATCCAAGTCGTGAAACACCACTTTTTGGCGTTTATAGAGTTGAAAAAACTGGAAAAACAACAATAATTATTGAAGATTTAACTCGCCCGAATGGTTTGGCATTTTCACCCGACGAAAAAACGCTTTACGTTGCACAATCTGACCCTGACCGTGCATATTTGATGGCTTATCCTGTTTTAGTTGATGGGAAAGTTGGTAAAGGAAAAATTTTCTACGATATGACATCAATGGTCATACAAGGACTAAAAGGCTTGCCCGATGGACTGAAAATTGATAAAAAAGGCAATATTTTTACTACGGGCCCAGGAGGAATCTTGATTTTATCGCCCGAAGCTAAATTATTGGGAAGAATTGATACTGGCGAAGCTACGGCCAATTGTGCTTTTGGAAGCGATGGATCGGTGCTTTATATTACGGCTGATATGTATTTACTAAAAGTACAAACGCTGACGATTGGAAATGGTTTTTAAACATTTTTGCCAAACCTTCTTATCAGCGATAATAAAAGTTTGGCAAAAATGTTTTTTTTTACTTCCCTCCTACTACAACCTCACAAAGCTCTTCGGTATTGAAGTATTTATTGGCAATTTCCATGATGTCTCCACTCGAAATCGCAGTTATATGCTGGATATAGTTTTGGTAAAAATCACTTGGTAAATTTTCTAAAATCACTACTTTCTGGCGGTCGGCTACTTCAAATGGAGTATTTAATGAACCCACAAATGAGCCAATCATATAATTTTTGGCGGTTTCAAGTTCATTTTCTGAAATTTGTTCGGTTTGTAGGCGAGCTATTTCCTTGTGTATTTCGTCTATCGTTTGTTGCGTAAACTCTTTCTTAACATCCGTTCCGATAATCAAATAACCATTTTCTTTATGTGGAATTAATGAAGATGAGATTCCGTAGGTAAAACCTTTTTCCTCTCTGATATTTTTCATCAAGCGGCTTCCGAAGTATCCGCCAAAAATAGTATTTGTTACAATAAATTTGAAAAAATCAGGGTGTGTGCGATTGAATAATTTTCTACCAACTCGAATCGAAGATTGTAGATTTTCGGGACGATTCATTAATAAATTTTCTCCAACTTTTGGGCTTTCTGGAAATTTATCTTCTATTTTTTCTGGTTTACTTGCTGAAATTTTCCCAAAAACCTCATTTAATCCTTTTATTTCTTCCTCACCAAAATTTCCCGATAAAAAAATCGTGAATAATTTTCCACTGATTTGTTTTGTATAAAAATCACGAACCGCCTCGGCAGTAATATTCTTGATAGTGACTTGAGAGACCGATTTTCCATAAGGATGATTTGAACCAAAAATTTGCTCTCTAAAAGTTTGACTTGCCACGAAAGCAGTCTTTTCGAGATTGACTTTTAGGGTTTGAGAAGCAATATTTCTTTGCACTGAAAACTCTTCTTCTGGAAAAATCGACTCTGAAATCATTTCTTTAAGCATTGGCAAAAGTTTTGTCAGATGCTTGGTTAGCCCATGAACCGTAATTGCCAAACGCTCAAATGATTGATTAATTTCGGTAAAAGCCCCGAATTGGTCAAAGAACTCGCTAATTTCGGCCGATTTATGTGTTTTTGTACCTTCTGTAAGCAATTTTGACACAAAAAGCGACTCTCCGCCAACGTCATCAAATTTACTGCCCGCATCAAAAATCAATTCCAATCGCATAACCGGCTGTTCGCCTGCTCGTATCGTATAAAGTGGAATATTATTATCAAGAATTGTTATTTTAGCAGTTGGAATATTTACGTGTTCTACTTTCCTTGATGGTGGAGCAATCGTTCGGTCTAAAATCATCAAAAATATATTTATAATTATCGAATATGGTGTCTGTAACAACCCCTACGTAAATGTAGAGCTAAAAAGCAAAAATTCAGTCTCTTCTTCATAAAAAAACGCACTCATGAAGATAAAAGTTTATCGACACAAGTACGTTTATTTACTCTCAACAAAATTTACCTTATTCTAAACTCAAACCATAACAAGTCGTGCGAGCTGAACTTTGGTAAGTTCCACAAATCATCACTCCTTCTTCTTCTTTTTCTTTGGCTTCTTTGATGGCCGCTTTAAACTCGCTTACCGAATTAATTCGTTTGTCTGCTACTTTCATTACCACAAAACCTTCACGCATTTGTGTATAGTCTGCAATATCACCTTCTAAAATCTTTTTTACCACTACACCATTCTGAATGCCCATGCGTTGCTTATCAGTTGAAGAAAGCTCAGCCAATTCAATACCGAGTTGCTCAAAAGTTTTATTTTCTGTATTATTGGTATTTTTTACGATGTCTTTTCCACCATCACGATTACGAAGCGTAACCTCAAAATCTTTAATCGAGCCATTTCTATTAACCGTTATACGAGTTGATTCACCTGGACGTTTACGACCAATAATTTCTTGTAATTTCGGTCCGCTCTTGGTCACCAATCCATCAATTTTAACAATCACATCACCTTTTTGAATACCGGCTGCTTTTGCTGCACCATTTTCAACAACATCGGCCACATAAATGCCTTCATCTGTTTTAGTTTTAAATTCTTCAGCTTTCTTTCCATCTAATTCAACCAAATTGATACCTAAATATCCACGTTGCACATTTCCGTATTTTACAATATCAGCCGTTACTTTTTTTACGATTTCGGATGGAACTGCAAATGCATAACCAGCGTAAGCACCATTTGGGCTAGCAATTGCAGTATTGATACCAATCAGTTCACCTTTAAGGTTTACTAAAGCACCTCCACTATTGCCTGGGTTTACGGCAGCATCAGTTTGGATAAACGATTCAATGGCATCACTTGATTTTTGACGGCCATCTTCGCCATTACGACGATTCATTTGTTGTTGCTGTTTTTCGGCCAAAATACCAATATTTCTACCCTTAGCACTTACGATACCTGCGGTAACCGTAGATTCCAAGTTAAACGGATTACCCACTGCCAAAACCCACTCACCAACTTTTACATTATCTGAATTGGCAAATGCCATTGCTGGGTGCTTGCCACCTTCGATTTTGATAACCGCAATATCTGTTGAAGGATCAGTACCTATAATTTTTGCAGTATATGATTTGTGGTCAGAAGTTATAACTTCTAACTCTGTTGCTCCTTCAACTACGTGATTATTAGTAGCAATAAAACCATCATTTGTGATGATTACCCCCGAACCCGATGATTCCTGTTGCTGATTACGTGGCTGCCCGAATGGACTTTCTCCACCAAAGAAATCATCAAAAATAGTACGTTGCTGCGAAGCGGTACGAGTTGTTTTTGCTTTAATATGAACCACCGAAGGTGTTGATAATTCGGCTGCATAAGTAAAATCGCCCGGTACTCCAGCCGGTCCAACATAATTTGCTAAACGTGTAAGCGAAGGTTTTGAGGCTTCATTAAAAATTACATTATTTCCTTGCAATCCCAGCAAGTGATAAGCTCCAATCATGACGATACTGCTTATAGCAGCAATACTGATAGTTTTTACTGTGTTATTCATGTTTTCTATGCCGTTGTTTTACAGTTTACATTATATATCTAATCGAACTATATTTCAATTATTAGTAATGTTTCTTCAAATAGTTTTGGGTTGATAACGAAATAAAACTTGTTTTTGTTTCATGCAAATTTAACGTAAAAGTATGTATGTATCTTTGTGTTCATGATGAATTTTAACAAATTTTAACTGAATATTCTATTCAAGCAGTTTATACAGAAAGCAAGGTACAGAAATTAATCTATACCTTGCTCAAACTCATTTATTACTCAAACTTACGCAATCTCAATCAAGCGAGGCTCTTTTGGTTTTGCTTGTTCTTTTTTAGGAAGTTCTAAGCCCAAGATACCATCGTTGTATATAGCCACAATTTTTTCGCTATCTACTGTTTTTGGTAAAGTGAACGAACGCTTGAATGTACTAAAATTAAATTCTTTTCGAGTGTAATTTCCGTCAGTTTCGGCATTTTCTTCTTTTTTCTCAGTCGAGATAGTTAAAGTGTTTTCGTGAACATTTACTTTAAAATCTTCTTTCTTCAAACCCGGGGCAGCCAATTGTATCTTGAAAGCATCTTCACTTTCGATAACGTTTACTGCTGGAAAAGAGTGCTGGTGTGCAGGAGCAACACGCTCAAAGTCATTTAAAAAATTGCTTAATACTGCTGGAAAAACTGGTGCGAAATTTCTTACTAAAGTTGCCATAATTTTTATTGATTTTAATTTTTATTTCTTTTTGTGCCACGACGTTGTGGCGATGCGAACATTTCATCAATTTGCGTACCAGTTAATTATTTCGGACTTTTTGGCTGAATTTTGTATTAATCAAGAGATTAAAAATGACTTATTGTCTTGTTTTTTGTTTTACAGGCTGATTCTTGGCAGAAACTTTGAATTAACTCAAATAACTAAAACAAAAAAAGGATTTGACCGAAGCCAAATCCTTTCAGTGATTTAAAGAAATCTATTCTTATTTTTTCGCTTTCTGAACAACGAGTTTACCAATTTCTTTCCCCGCTTTTAAGCCTTCATCACATCCAGAACGAAAGTGTATTCCTCCATAAACACGACTGATCGAGGCTTGTTCTGCTGCTTCCTTAAAAGACTTAAACTGCCCAACGCCATGTCCAAATTTTGCTTCGGTGGAATCGGTAAATGAAACATTCTCTCCAAACAATTCGGTAAGCACCTCAGCAGAAGCTGCTGAAATTGTACTATGTCCGCTCGTATATTCTGGAAAAGGTGGTGTTTGCAAAAATGGCACCCATTTGGTATCTACGCTAGCATTGATAATAGTTTCGGGGCGGATTTTATGAAAACGATATTTTACTTCCCAACATTGAATGAAAGCATCACGCAAAGCCATAGAAACCAAAAGATATGCTTGAACTGATTTTGCAAAATCTTCATTTTTATCTTTACAAACCGTTTTTGTGATAGCCAACCAGTGTCCACCCGGAGTCATTTTTTTGTCGGCAAACATTACGTGACCTTGAACGTTCATCACGAAAGCGTTATCATCCCAAAACCATGCAATTCGTTTTTCTTCTTCCGAAAGTTTATTGCCCATTTCATAAACTTCTTTCACTTCTTTCATAAAAGAACTTTTTTTAGCCAAATCATAAGCAAAAGGTGGAGGTGGCAAAAACTGCGAAGACGAATCAATCACCATCGGTCTGATTTTGCCCCAGTTTGGCTCAATCGCATCGGCATACGATGGCGGCGTTGGAGTCCAAGTACCTGGCATATTTTGTAAAGTATAGCGTAAACCACGAGTTTGTGGGTAATTATCTTTCTTTGCATAAGCTAAAATCGCTTTTCCAACCTTAGTTCCATAGACGACCGAACGCTCAATTACTTTGCTCGGCACACCTACTGTTTCAAATTTCTTATCCAAAGCCTTCTCAAAGGCATCATATTTTTCAACCGAAAATGTAAGGCCACGTGCAACTGTCATAAAAGCTTTAATGCTTGCCAATTGATGACAATATTCTTTACCTGCTTCTAATTTTGGCACTTCATTAAAATCTTTTATTCTACCAACCATCGAAGACATATCTTTCTCACCCGAAACGAGAGCCTCAAAACCCGCCAAGTTTGCATAAGAATAAATACGACTCGCTACTGGAGGAGAAAAAATATCATGAACGATTACATCGGTAAGTTGGTTAACGCATTCATGGTACAAATCTGGATTATTAACTAAAGGAGTGTATTCGGCCGATGTTTTTTGCTTACAGCCAATGGCAAACGTAACAAAAACTAATAGTATAAGCAGGTTTTTAAGAGGTTTCATCTTCTAAAAAATGTAAATGGTTAATTAATACTTTTTCAAATAAACCGTATTGACAGCTTACAAGCCTTTTCTACATATAATGACAAAAATACATAGTTTTTTTAGAATAATGCTTAAAATACTATTTTTCGGGAAAATTCCTCCTTAAAAAATAACCAAAAACTCGCCACCTTAACCTATTATTGTAAGCACCTTTAGATTAGGATTTCGTAAAGCCCAATGTAAAAGCTGTTGCTTAATTCAGAAATATTACTTATTCTCAAAAATAATAATAATATACCACCCCCTAAAATACAAATTTTAAACATTCTATTTTTGCCATTCATCAGAGAAAAATAATAAAAAATTTAACCAAGTATCTTGCATTGCATAGTACCTTATAATATCTTTGTATCATATCACCCCTAACCGCAGCAGCGGACTGTCACTGAAGAGGGCTTTTTAAACAGTTTACACTTTAAATGCTCCCCCCTTCATAGGTGAGGGGTGGTTTCAAACAATATGGATTTAGAAAATGCCCAAGTGCAAATGCGAAAAGGAATTTTGGAATACTGCATTCTGCATATAATTTCGAGGGGTGAGATTTACGCCTCCGAAATTCTATACGAACTCATCAACGCCAAAATAATGGTTGTTGAAGGTACACTTTACCCTTTATTGACTCGTCTGAAAAATGCAGGCTTGCTCGATTACAAATGGGTAGAATCAACTTCAGGGCCGCCCCGCAAATACTACGTATTGACTGATACGGGGCTAATGTTTTTAGAAAACTTGAATAATACTTGGGGCGAACTCGCAAAGTCCGTTACAACAATCATAAACAAGAAATAAAGATTTCGATGTTAGGTGTTCGGGTTTCGATATTCGTGACTCGAAAATAAACATCGAGTAAAAACATCGAAAAAACAAACATCGGACACTGAAAAAGACATTAATAAAAATATGAAAAAGACTATACAAATAAATATAGCAGGCATGGATTTCAATATCGAAGAAGATGCCTACGAAAAACTAAACGCTTACTTAGTTGCTATAAAACAGTACTTTGCGTCATACGAAGGGAGTCAAGAAATTGTTTCAGATATTGAATCTCGTATCGCCGAAAAATTCTGGACAAATCAAAAGTCTGATATTCAACCTATTATTACAAAGGAAGGCGTAAATGACCTCATCAAATCAATGGGTAGCGTATCTGACTTTGAAGCAATCGAAGAAGAAGAGGATTTGAAAAACACTGCACAGTCAACAGCAGGCAATGCTCAATCGACAGTTAACAGTCAACAGTCAACAGTGGGAAACCAAGATTCTGACAATTTTAAAACTACTCAACCAAAACGTCTTTATCGTGATGTAAAACGCAAGGCTTTGGGAGGGGTTTTAGCTGGTTTGGCACATTATTTCAATATTGATGTAGTTTGGGCAAGAATCATTTTCTTGTTACTATTCTTAGGTTTACCACCAATCAATGATGACCTCGGCCCGATTTCAGGTTTTATATTCTTAGGTTATTTTGTTTGTTGGATTGTTTTTCCACCAAATTTCAACCTCGACGAGGACAAAAAAATCAAGAAGTTTTACCGTGATAATGATAATAAGGTTTTAGGCGGTGTTTGTTGTGGTTTAGCAGCCTATTTTGGCGTTGATATTACGGTTATTCGTTTACTTTTTGTTGTGGGTGTGTTTTTATTTGGAACGGGCTTCTTGGCATATATCATCCTTTGGATTGTAGCTCCAAAAGCTAAGACACTTACTCAAAAAATGGAAATGAAGGGCGAGCCAGTTACGCTTTCAAACATCGAAACTAATATCAAAGAGAGCATAAATATTGATAAAAATGCTCCGGAAAATGGTCTTACAAAAATACTTTTGTTCCCTTTCCGCTTAGTTGGTATGGTCATAAAAGCATTGGGCGAAGTGCTAATACACCTTGGGCCAGTCGCCAGAGTTTTGGCAGGAGTGTTGCTGATGTTATTCTCACTATTAGCCATTGTTAGCGTTGTGGCGGCTGTTGCGGCATTCTTCGGACTTACTTCGGGTATCGAAGGAACAGCGTTTTTCGACCATAGCCCGTTCAAAATCATCTTGCAAGATGTTCATCCAATGACAGGCTTTTTTGCATTCATGGCAATGTTTACACCTTTCTTGGCTCTTTTGCTTGCAGGTCTAACATTGATTTCAAACAAAAGAATTGGGAATCGTAATTTTTGGATTTCTCTCTTAGGTCTTTGGTTAGCTGGTTTGATGGGAACAGGTATTTTGGCAACAAAATATGCTCTAAACTTTAAAAAGAAAGGTCGTTTTGAACAAACCAAAAACTTCCCCTATACGCTTACAGGACAAACATTAGTGCTTGATACTAACAATAATCAAGATGATAATTTTGACGAAATACAAATTAGAGAAGATGTTGAAGTAAGCATAGAAGGCTACGATGGTGCTGATTTGAAAATCGAACAACGTTTTGAATCATCAGGCCGTACTAAAGCGGAGGCCGAAGCAAATGCGAAGAACATTTTGTATAATATCGTACAAAAAGATTCTTCTCTTTCATTCGACCAAAAGATTTCATTGCCAGAAAAAGCTCGTTTCCGTGGACAAGACCTTCAAATAACACTTTTCGTTCCTTTCGATAAGCCTTTCAAAATCACCAAATCGTTCTATCAAAGTGTTTATCGCCATGATTGGGAAAGCAAAAACTTTGATATGGATGGCGATGATGTGGACAGATACACTTACGTAATGAAACGTGACTCAGGAATGGTTTGCGGTGATTGTCCAAAACTAAGCGATGATGAACGTGAAGCACTCCGCTATAATCATTATGATAATAATGATGATTCAGCTTTTGATTATGGTGTTTTTGAAGAAAAAGGACAACATGAAAAGAAATTTGATTTGAAAGGTTTCAGAAGAATAGAGGCTGGTGGGGCTTTTGTGATAACGATTCGTAAAGGAGACACATTTGAAGTAATCGCAGATACGGACGAACAAAATGACTTAAATGATATCGATTTTGAGGTACATAATAATACCCTCGAAATAGGTCACAAAGACAAGTTCTCGTTTGGTAGAAGAAACGAAACTGTTAGAATTAATGTCACAATGCCATCTTTGGAGGGGCTTGATATTTCGGGAGCATCTACCTTGAAAGTCATTGGCTTCAAAGACAAAAGCAAAGACTTGGATATTCAGTTATCGGGTGCTTCAAAAGCTGCCATAGATGTAGAAGTTCGTAAAATAGAATTCGATGCTTCTGGTGCTTCAAAAGCAGACCTGCGAGGTTCAGCCGAAAAAATAAACATGGATATTTCGGGAGCATGCCACATTGATGCCAAACGAATGCAAATTAATCAAGCAAGAGCCGATGCAAGTGGTGCAAGTCATATTAGTTTCGGAAAAGTAAAAGTTTTCGACTCAAACACTAGCGGTGCGAGTAAAATTAGTAGAGAGTAAAGTGTATGAATGATAAAATGAGTGAATATAGACCAAGCCTTATTCACTCATTTTTTTATTGGTTTGTCAGTTTAAAAATTTGTTTCATTAACACCCATTTTTCACCAGGTTTGGCCATTGGTAAGCCTTGTTGATATTTCCAAACAAATGCTTCCCACGCTTGTACTTTGGGATTAATGGCATCCATTTCTGATTTTTTCTCAAACGAAAAATCATCTTCGGTTTCCATAATCATAAACAAGCGATTGCCGATTCGGTAGATTTCCATTTCAGTAATGCCAGCATCGGTGATACTTTTAGCAATATCGTCCGAAATACGCTCGTGTAATTTTTCATATTCAGCAATCAGAGTTGGGTCGTCAACTAAATCAAGTGCAAGCGTATAACGTTTCATAGTTTAAGAATTAAGTAAATTTTTGAATAATAATTTTGATATAATTAATTGATAATCAGAGTTTTTATTATCGTACAGAAATGTTTTTTCGATTTTCTACAATATTTTTATTAAAAAACGTTTGAAATTTAACAGATTTTTTTCTATATTTAATTTGAGAAGTAAATTTTTGTTATACTTTTGCAGCCTTAAATTTATTGTAACACTAAAAAGGAATAAAAACTATGTATTGGACACTCGAACTTGCGTCTTATTTGGAGGACGCTCCGTGGCCCGCTACAAAAGATGAGTTGATAGATTTTTCGATTCGTTCGGGAGCACCCATTGAAGTTATTGAAAACCTACAAGAACTTGAAGACGACGGTCAGCCGTATGAGAGTATTGAGGAGATTTGGCCTGATTATCCAACCAAAGATGACTTTTTCTTTAATGAAGACGAATATTAAGCTCGAATCAATGATTCGTTAGCACAAATTATTCGTTAGATTACAAAGCAACAATCAGATTCTGCTGTTTGTTGCTTTGTTGTTTATAGACTTTTAATTTTTTTCAATGAAAATTTTACAAACTATTCTCGTAATTGTTGTTATCGTTATATTAGTTGTTGCATGTTTACCAAAGAAAAATACAAATGAATATTTGCTTCGATACGACCTTAATAAGCCAAAAAGCAAAATGGAAATGCCCCAAAACCTCAATGAGATTTCGGGTTTATCATTTTACAAAGACAATCAATTGGCTTGCATAAACGATGAAAAGGGAACAGTTTTTATCTATGATTTAGTTTTTCAGAATATTATAGAAACAATTGATATTGGCAAAAATGGCGATTACGAAGGTGTAGAAGTAGTCGATGATGAGATTTTTATTATGAAAAGCAACGGCAAAATCAAAGGTTTCAAAATCAGCGATGGTTCAGAAAGAGAAATTGATTGCTCATCTAAAGACGTAAAAGAATATGAAGGACTAAGTTATCACCCACAAACCGGAAGTCTTTTGCTCGTAACTAAAGAAAAATTTAAGGATAAAAACGATAAGAAAACTATTTATGCTTATTCTTTAACTACCGAAAAGTTTGAGAAATTTTTAAGTATTGATGAAGATATGATAAAAGGAAGGGATGGGGAAAAAACTTTCTCACCATCGGGCATTGCAATACACCCAACTACCAAAGAAATTTTTGTCATTTCCTCAAAAGGTAAAAAACTCTTAATTTTATCACCCGAAGGAAACAAAAATACCCTCATCGCACTCAACCCCAAGACATTCGTTCAGCCTGAAGGTATTTGTTTTACTCCAAATGGCGACCTATATATATCGTCTGAAGGGGATAATTCTAATGGATTTATTTTAAAATTTGCATTTTTTTAATTTTTTTAATTTTTTTTTATATTAGTTATTTACTATAAAAAATAAGGTTTTTTCTATTTTTTTCTACGAATAATACAATTTATAAATTTGAAATTTTATTATTTATTCATTTTTAACAAAAAATATTATTAGATAATTGAAACAAAATATTAAGCGTTCTGTTATATTTGCATTGTTCAACTTTAAACAATAATACCTACATGTACACTTTATTCCTAAACATCGTCAACGTAGACGGTAAAGACCCTGTTTCATTTACATTTTTCACGGGTTACATGGCAATGCTTGCCGCATCAGTATTTTTCTTATTCGAAAGAGGAAGTGTTGATGGCAAATGGAAAACATCTCTATTAGTTTCTGGTCTAATCACTGGTATCGCAGCGGTTCACTACTACTACATGAGAGATTTCTACGGAGAAACTGGCGAAAGCCCAGTAGCGTTACGTTACATTGACTGGACACTAACAGTGCCTTTGATGTGCGTTGAATTTTATTTGTTGTTAAAGCCAGCAGGTGCAAAACCAGCTTTCATGTGGAAACTAATATTGGCATCAGTAGTGATGTTGGTAGCTGGTTACATTGGAGAAGCATTTAATCCAACAGCTTCAACAGCTCACTCTGTAATGTGGGGTGTAATTTCATCTCTTGGTTACGTTTATGTACTTTACTCGGCATGGGTTGGCGAAGCAAAGCAATTAGCTGCTGCTTCGAACTCTGATTCAGTAAAGTCTGGAATTCAAGCATTAGCTTGGTTCGTATTAGCTGGTTGGGCAATTTACCCGATTGGTTACATGGCTGGCCCTGGTGGCTGGTTAGGACCAGAAGGTGCAGGTTTACTTCAAACAAAAGACTTGAATTTGTTTTATAACATTGCCGATGCAATTAATAAGATAGGTTTTGGTTTAGTAGTTTATAACATCGCTATCACTGAGTCGAAGAAAGCGTAAGCTTTTGAAATGATTTAACATTCTGCCCGAAAACTCTTTTTAGTTTTTGGGCAGAATTGTTTTCGCCCTCTTCGTGCAATCAATTTATTTTTTCTGCTTAATAATCAATATCAATGAGAATCATACTCTTATTTGTAGGTTTTGCTACGCTGTTTGTGCATCATTATATTCAGCATATACCGGTTGAAAGTCAATTTTTGGCTTTTGCGATTGGTATTTTGTTTTTGGGTATTCCACACGGGGCGGCAGATTTATTAGTTGCCAATCAAAACGCAAACATTGACAAAGAACGCTTTTCAATGCCATTATTTTTTGTCAATTATTTGGCTAGACTTTTAGGTTTCGGTGCGATACTTTGGTTTTTCCCGTTAATCGGAAATATTCTGTTTATTTTCTTAGCAGCTTATCATTTTGGAGAAACTGATTTGCACCATTTCCAAACTGATACTTTAATTGGTAAATTTCTAATAACTAGTTATGGTTTAGTTATTTTGAGCACAATTCTGATGCCTAACTTTGATGAAGTTCGACCTATATTGTTAATATTCAAAGTCGGTTCTGATAACTTGCTATTTATCAATTGGCTTGATTCACACCGAAACGTCTTAATTTTCTCTTCAGTTTTTCTGTTTTTAACAAGTGCGGCAGTTTATTATTCGAAATATAAAAACGTTGTCTTTTCTGAAAACAAGTTTTTCTCTCTACAATTTCTATTGATTTTGGTTATTCTTTTCAATCTTCCAATGGTTTTGGGTTTTACATTTTATTTTGTCATTTGGCATTCGACTCTCTCTCTCAAAAATATTACTTCCTATCTACAAAAAAATAATAGTTTTAATACTGCAAATCGAGTTTTCCGACAAATTGTATTCTATAGTTTACTTGCCATTGGTGGAATTCTGATTTTTGGTTTTGCGGGCTTTATGTTTATCAATAATAATGCAATAATGGCGTATAGCTTTTTGGGGCTTGCAGTTCTAACGGCTCCGCACATGCAAATTATGCATGATATGTATCATAACATTCGTCTCAATCATAATGCCTGAATGCAATTTTGATTTGTTTTTGTACTTTTACCAAGTAAAACTCAAAAACAATCAAATATGAGAATAATTCTAACCCTAATCTTAATTTCAAACTTAGCTTTTGCCCAAGTTGGCAAAGAAAAAGTAGTAGTAACAGACCTCACCCGAATCAAACAAATTGGTTCTATCAGTATTGCTCCCGATGGGAAAAAAGCCATTTACTCGCTCCGAACTTCCGAAATAAACGAAGAAAACAAGCTCGAATATGATTACCACACACATTTGTTCTTAACTGACTTTCAGACAGTTAGACAAATCACTCGTGGTGCAGAAAGCGTAGCTAGTGCTTCATGGTCACCGGATAGTAAACAAATTGCCTT
>CAMAQF010000030.1 GCA_945860265.1 Emticicia agri
TGATTGGGTTTCTGCATTAAATGGTATAGAAATAAGTGGTAAATGCTTTAAATTATCATTAGAATTTAAATTTAATGGCGATAGTAAAGAACTATTCCCAAATAATTATAAAGAAACAAAAGATGGATTTGAATTATTGTATAATGAAAATAAGACTTTGTTGGTAATTAAAATTTTAGGAGAATCGGGGCAGAATAAATACCTATTGCAAGCAGTATTAAAAAAATATTTAGAATTTAGAGATGAAGAGACAACAACAACAAATTACTTTATTGATACAGATAGGACTATTAGATTAGTTAAGGGAACAAGCCAATCTACCATTGTATACTATAGGCAAATCGAGGGAACTGAATATGAACGACTATTACAACTTACGATTAATGAAGATGGGTATGTCAATTTTCCTGCATCGGGTAATCATTTTAATCGATATGGAGGAATAGACGAAGGTGGGCGTTGTCCTTACACCAATGAAGATGTTGGTTTTGGAGACCATTTTTTGACACCTGATGCAGCTGCTGCATTATTGGGAGTTATTTCAGAAATCGGAGATGAGGGTTGGGAAGTACATTTAGGGGATATGTCTTCAGAAAATGGAAGTGACCCATGGGATATAAATAATGTTACAACAAGAAATATAGCAAATAAAACATATGGGCATCATGCAGGTCATGGTCATTTTGGAACTCAATCAGGAGTAAACATAGATTTTAGATATTTAGCAACAAACGGAGTGAGTTTTCAAGGGAGATGGGATACAGATAGTCGATTTGATGACGATAAAAACAGAGCTTTTTTTGAAATTGCTAATGCTTATGGCTTTGGAAGAAATTATGCAACTGGCAAAGATTACGCAGGTGTAAATCCATCTGTACGATCTCATTACGACCATGGGCATTTAGGGGGTAATCACATAAATATTATAACAACAGAAAAATTTAAATTTACAGTAAAATGAAGTTAAAATGTAAAGTTTGTATCCTATTTGGCATTTTATTGCCTTTTTTGGGGGGGTGTCAATCTCAAAATAAAAAAGAAAAAGTAAATAAAGCTGATTCACAATACTTCAAAACAGCTGAGGTCAAAAATCAGTTTGAAATTGATACTTTAAAAAGTTATCGCATTATTTATTCTAATTGTCTAATTTATCTTTTAAACAACAATATGGATTCTTTTATATTGAATGACGAATATTCAGATTCTTCTGCCTTCATATGTAATGGGTATTTAGAAGAAGTGAATTCTATTTATATTGAGAGTAAAGATTCAATAAAAGTATTTATGTCAATAAAAATTGGATTAAACCAATCATTAACAGATGATACTGAAGGTGTTTTTCTGAATTTTACTTATGATGTACCAGAAATAGAACTAAGTCCTTCAAATAAAATATACAAAATTCCAAGTATTTCAGAAGTAACAAAAAATGGGCAATTAACATTTAAAGAATACTTTGAACAAAATTACTGGAATGAGATTTTTGAGGATTCCTATCAAATACAAAAAGAGTTTTATACAAAATTACTTTCAATAACTAAGTATCCCGAAGAATATAGGATTCAAGCAAAAAAATTTCTAAGCAAGGATAAAAAATCCTTTATGAATTTTCAAGAGTTAAATATTGACCCCAAACCAATACTTAAAGAAGTAGAGATAAACATAAAAAGTTTAAAAAGTAAAAAAAACAGAAAAATTCTCTTAACATATTAGTTATATAATGACTAAAAATAGGTACTTAGGAGAGGATAACTTTTTAGCCCGATAAATAGTTGGACACAAATTTAAGGGAAAATCCTAAATTTGTGTATCATGAGCAAACATCGCAAAAGCTGGAGCCAGCCAGAAAAAATGGCAATTATCAATCATTACAAAGAGCATGGAGCAGCGTCTACATCTCGTCAGTATGATGTTTCAACTGGAATGATTTATCGTTGGGTTTCTCAATTTGATGATAAAAAAGAGTCCACCGCAACAGCATCAAAAGACTTAGACTATCATCGTTTATTACGAGAGAATCAAGCACTCAAAGAGATTGTTGCAGAAAAAGAACTCGAAATTCGTGTGAAGGATGCTCTTCTAAAAAAAACGACATTAAACATCAAGAACGGATGATTGTTGCTCAAAATTTCATTGACCAACAACATCCTAAAAACAAAATATTGAAATGGTGTTGTGTTGCCCGAAGCAGTTTTTACTATCATCCCAAAACAGGAATTCGGGGTCGAAAACCTTATGCTCAAGTAAAAAATAATATGGGTCAAATACTTGGTAGGCAAGTTGTTATATCAATTATTGAGCGTTTATTTGAAAATATATTTGTCGATTATGGATACTATAAAACATATATTCATCTAAAAAATAAGGAATGTTTAATAATTAGTAAGCATCAGGTTTATAGCCTAAGAAAGAAGCAGAATTGCTTCGGAATAGGTATAATACGAGCAGTAAAAAGAATAAAAGGCAATGGGTGAAAGACTTATTACCAGTTACAAATACGCCTTTTGACTACCTCGAATTTGATATTAAGTATGTTTGGGTAGCGGGTAAAAATGCAAATGTGCAGGTTTTAACAGTATTGGATGTGTATAGTCGCTGGCAAATGGGGCATTATATCGCTTTTCTAATAAAAAAAGAGTCGGACCGCCGATGCGGATGTAATTCAACTTTTTGATGAGATATTTAGCAAATTTGCCATTCCTAAAAACATGTTTGTAAGAAACGACAACGGTAGTCAATTCATAGCCCAAGAGGTGCAAGATTATTTTTTAAACAAAAATGTAACACAAGAATTTACAAAACCAGCCACACCAGAGCAAAACAGTCATATTGAATCATATCACTCTATAATGGAAAGTGCAGTTTGTCAAAGGTTTGAATTTAAAAACCTTCAAGATGTTAGATCCACCATGAATCAATTTAGAAGGTTCTATAACTTTGAAAGAATTCATGGAGGAATAGGCTTTCAAAGTCCAGCAGAGTATTTAGTATCGAGAGGAATTATTATGTGTCAAGAAAGTGCCTAAATAAATTATTCAACAGTTTTAAATTAAATACAATCGTAATTTTAAGAGACGGTTGGTGTCCAGTATTTAGCGGTTAGCACACTTTCACGCCAATCGGTGGTACACTTTCATAGGATTATACAATAAGTACGCTTAAGATATTAAACTTATAGATAGTCATATAGCTGTTTTGAAAATTTGAGGATTAATATAAACCTTATTATTTAACAAGATTGTCCCAAAAAATCTCGTTTGAGCCTATAAATGTAATACAGCAAATAAAATAAACAAAAGAGCGATTATCAGATTTTAGTCTAATAATCGCTCTTTATTTATAAAATTTTGAATTTACTGTTGCCCCATTTTCAAACGCATTTCTTTTCTTGCTGTTTTAAACCACACATACATTACTGTAGGCACAGAAAGATAAGTAAATACCAACATCAATAAAATACCATCATTAATTCCAGTACCAATAACTCCACGCCCTTCGCTTAAATTACTTCCAACTGATGCACGGCACATGGCACATTGAGCAAAAGTTATCGTCTGACTAAGCAAGTTTACTATAAAAAACGCAACGATTTTTTTCATAACTTTTTACTTAAAGTTTAAACATAATAGGGTCTAATCATCAAATAGGCAACTACTCCTGTTATCGACACATACAGCCAAATCGGGAAAGCATATTTTGTCAGTTTACGATGTAGCTCAAATTCTCCTATCCAAGCAAAAAAATATGCTCTCAAAACCAGAGGCAATACTACCAATGATAGCAAAATATGACTAATCAGAATAAAATAATAAAAATATCTAACGAAACCTTCACCACCATAACTCGTTGAGGGATTGGTTAAGTGATAAAGTACATAACAAACCAAAAAAACACCTCCAAGTAAAAATGCCAAAGTCATCACTTTTCTATGACGCTCAATTTGCTTTTGCTTTATTAGAAATAAACCATAAATCAATGAGATTGAAGTCAATGTATTTATTCCACCAATTATATGCGGAAGGGCTTTCGTCCAGGCTCCCAAATCAACTTTTTGTCTTATTCCTAACAAAATTGCCACGACCAATGGTACTGCTATCGATACTACATTGATTAGTGTCATCGAAGTCTTATCTTGCTTTGCTCTTACTGCTTTCATTTATACTTGTTTTAAAAAAATAATAGAATCGCAATAAAGATAATCAGAGCTGGTTAACTTACTTTTTTGACTTATAAATCTCGGTCAAAACCTTTATTTCACCTATTAGTCGTTCCACATCTGGCGAGTATGTCCCGTCATAAATTCCTCTGATGTATCCTTCTTTGTCTATCAATAGTAACTTCTCAGAATGAATAAATGTTTCATCAATTGATTTGATTTTATTATCATAATCTGAAGCGTCAGCTACTGGGAGCTTATAGCCTTTTATGGCAATATTATAAATTGTCTTTTTTTCTCCAGTCAAAAAATACCATTTACCATATTTAGCATCATATTTTTGAGCATATTGCTGCAAAACTGATGCAGAATCATGACCAGGGTCAACACTATGCGAAACAATAATCACGTTTGTATCGGCCGAAAAAATACTTTGTACTCTTGATAAACTGTTCGATAATTTAGGACAAATAGTACCGCATCTTGTAAAGAAAAAGTCAGCTACATAGATTTTGCCTTTTTTATCAACAGAATTAAATTCATTTCCTTGTTGGTCAATCAAATTATAAGGAGGAATTTGATGAAAAACCGTATCTTTTCCCTTCATCACAACCTGACCCGATTCATCAATTTCGGGCATCATAAAAGGTAAGGTATAATAGTTTTGCCCAAATAATTTGAGAAAAACAAAAACAAAAGTCGGAACAGCTAATATGGCTATTAGTATTCCGACTTTAAATGATTTATTTTTCATTATTTAATTAAAAAATAGCCTCTCCAAACCAATATATCCACCTTCCACAATCAACGCAACAACCAGCCATACCACAAAAATACACGGTATAACTACTGTCCAAATCAATGCTTTTACTTCACTTCCTAAGTGCATAAAAATTGCTACAATAAAATATGCCTTCACAATTGTTAGGATAATAAAGATACCCACTTTAGTCCATTTATAGTGGTCTGCATCAATAGTAAATGCGATTAAAAATTCAAGTGCAGTGATACCTAACAAAATCCAGAATGTTCTCCAAATCTCTTTGGTCTTTGCTGGTATTTTTTCGCTATTTTCAGAATGTTGAGCCATTGATATGATAATTTATAACTTTCTAAATTTATAAAAAAGTGTTTAATTTTTTTAAACAAGGTAAAAGAATGTGAATACAAACACCCAAACTAAATCAACAAAGTGCCAGTATAAACCTACCTTCTCAACCATGTCGTAGTGACCACGCTTCTCATAGACACCGTTTGCTGTGTTGTAAAAAATTAAGACATTTAATACCACACCTGAAAGCACGTGCGTTCCGTGAAAACCTGTAATGAAAAAGAAGAAATCAGCAAATGCAGGCGGACCATATTGATTTTGCACCAAGTTTGCTCCAAATACTTTTGCTCCGCTAGCTAAAGTCAAACCTTCTTCAGTTCCATGAATAAAATGTCCCCACTCCCAAGCCTGTGAGGCTAAGAAAGCAAAACCTCCAAGAATTGTCCAAAGCATATATTTCTCAACATCTGCCTTATCACGTCGATGACCAGCTTCAACAGCTAATACCATTGTTACTGAACTCATAATCAAAATAAATGTCATAATCCCTACGAAAACCAACGGTGCAGGGACTCCATGTAAAAAAGGAACTGCTTCAAAAACCCTCTCAGGTATTGGCCACCAGGCAGTAGAGAATTCAAAGTTTTTACGTAAACCTTCAAAAGTAGGAAAACTAAAACGTACCAAACCATAAGAAATTAATAAAGCAGAAAAAGTAAATGTATCGGATAATAAGAATATCCACATCATCAATTTTCCATAGCCAACTTTCATTGGTTGCACGCCACCTTTCCAAAATAAATGTTCTGCGGTCGTAGAGGTATTTGCACTTGCCATAACTTACAATTATTAGCGGTTTGCCGCTTTGGTTAACAGTTTCAATTAATTTTGACCCAAAAATAGTCAAGAAGTAAATATTATCTAAAATACAATAAAAATACAAACAAATATAGCCAAAGTATATCTAAGAAATGCCAAGATGTAGCACAAACTTCAACTAAAATAGTGTTGTCAGCATCTAACTTCATTTTGAATGCCATTAAAAATGTAGCAATCAAAATAGCAAGTCCAAGTACTAAATGAGCCATGTGTAAGCCCGTAAAAATATAAAAGAAAGAACCTGAAGGATTTCCTTTCAAAAAAACACCTTGCTCTTGCAAATTTTGCCAACCTAAATATTGCATCGCTAAAAATACCAGTCCTAAAAAAGCTGTAATTGCTACAAACGTTTTAAGTTTTGTATTGTCATTGCTTTTAGCAGCTTTCAAAGATAGGTGCATTGTACCACTACTTATAATTAGTATCAGAGTACTTATCCAAAAAATAGTCGGAATCTCAAACTCTGCCCAATTACCCTCTGCTCTTCTTACTAAATAGGCACTCGTTTGAGAAGCAAATAGCATCACGATTGTGATGATAAAGAGCCAAATTATAAACTTCCACTTATTTACTGATAGTACCTGAGCTGGCTCCTGTACCCTAATAGTGGGTGATGTATTGCTGTTTTTACTTGATTTATTACTCATAAAATTTGTCGTTGAATCATTTACTTGAGCAGAGCTAAAATAAATAAGAGTGGTATTATATTTTATCCAATAAGTAGGCAATTTGCACTACTGGTAAATATATAAATGAACCGAACATCAATTGTAAAGCTGCTTTTCTATCAACCTTACGCATTAAATGAAATGTTTGTGCTAAAAATAGGACACCAAACACCATTGCTATTACTGCCGAATTAATACCTGTCATACCTAAATAATAAGGAACCCAACAAAGTGGCAATAAAAATAGCGTGTAAATCATTATCTGAATAGCCGAATTAAGATTTTGTCCACCGCTTGAAGGTAATAACCTAAATCCTGCTTTAGTATAGTCATCATTCAATACCCAAGCAATTGCCCAAAAATGCGGAAATTGCCAAAAAAACTGTATCGCAAACAAAATACCTGGCTCAAGTCCAAAATGATTAACAGCTGCCACCCAACCAATCATCGGCGGAAATGCCCCTGGTAATGCACCGACTGCGACTGCAATCACCCCAACTCTTTTTAATGGTGTATAAACAAAACCATATAAAAACATTGATAAAAGTGCTAAAAGCCCAGCTTTGTAATTAAACTCATAGAACAAAATATACACTGCAATTGAAGCCATAATCCATCCAAAAACAGCTGCTTCTTTTACCGATAATCTACCACTAGGAAGAGGTCGATTCTCAGTTCGAGTCATCAGTTTATCAAGATTTCTTTCAATAATTTGGTTGATTATGTTTGCTGCAACAGTTGTTGCAAAAGCTGCTATTGAAAATAAAAGAAGCTTGGACCAAACTATTTTATCAGAAGCCAAAGTAAATCCTATCGCCGATGAAAAAACAACGGTCGATGATAATCTAAACTTTGTTAAGTCAAAATAAGCCCTAAACTTCTGTGCGAAAATATTTTCTGACACTATTAGATTCATTTATACTTGTGAAGCATTGCTTCTGAAAACTCTTTCTTTATTAAGAAATAAATATATAACAAATTGAATACCAATTGCTAAAGTTCCGAGTGTTAGATGAATTGGTTGCATTAATTTTGGAAAACCTAAAAAGCCCAATGAAAGCCCTGAAATAAGCTCAATTCCAATAGTAATTATCAAGCCATTTGCAAATTTCGATAACAAGCCTTTTTCAAATATTGACTTCTTTATTCTATAATAAATTAATAAGTTAATAAAAACTATTACTATGGAAAAGAATGCGTGCATTTGAAACTTTCCACCTAAATTAGCCGTCCATTCACTTCGCAAAACATCCCCCATTGCATTAGCTACTCGGTCAACAAGCTCACGGACTTGTGTTCCCAAAAGTACTTGGCCTGTCGTTAGAAAAATCGCTGATGATACTAAAAAACTCAAAGAACTTTTATCTGTTACATCTTCAACTTCAATAACATAATTATATGAACGAGCCACTGCATATAATAAAATTAGCACGATGATTACCGAAAGAATCATGTGTAATGTAATCGTTACTGGGTGAAGTTCACTCGAAACCACCTTCGAGCCTAACCATCCTTCGAAGGCTACCAAAATTGTTGCCAACAAACTTAAAAAAACAATAGTCTTGTCTTTTTTTCTGAAACTAATGAAAGAACTCACAAAAGTACCAAAGACTAAAAAACCAATTGCGACTCCTAATAAGCGGTTGACGTATTCAATCCATGTTTTAATGGCATTAAATTCTACTTCACCTTTAAGTTTTTCACCGTAAATCTCTTTAAAATTACTAGGAAGCTGCGATATGTCTGTAGGGGGAACCCAAGTGCCGAAACACTTTGGCCAATCTGGACATCCCATACCAGAACCAGTAGCTCTTACTATTCCACCGACTAAAATAAGAAAGTAAATCGCACCAATCGTCCAAAAACCAAGCTTTCTAAATACTTTACCGTGTGTCATAAATGGTTTGAGACAACGATTCACAACTTTGCAGTTGTGAATCGTTTATAATTTTATCAATCTGGAATGCTGTAATCAAACTTGATTCCTTCGATTTCTTTCTCTTCACTAATCAATTCATTCTCATACGGGAAATTTGATTCTGGCGTAGCAGAGAATGGAACGTTTTGAGGAATAAAATCATCGGCAGCACCTGGTTTGCTGTAATCATATGGCCAACGATATACTGCTGGAATCTCTCCTACCCAGTTTCCGTGACCTACATTTATTGGAGTTGTCCACTCCAGAGTATTAGATTTCCAAGGGTTTTGAGGTGCTTTCTTACCCCAGAAAATAGAATAGAAGAAGTTGTACAAGAAAATTATATTTGCTGCAAATACTACTATTGCTGCAATAGTACTTAATTGTGCTAAATCTTGGTACTTATTTGTAAAGTCAAATCCAGTATAGGCATAATATCTTCTTGGGAAACCAGCAATACCTAAATAGTGCTGAGGGAAGAAAACAAGATAGACTCCAGCAAATGTAATCCAGAAGTGAATATATCCCAATGTAGGATTCAACATACGACCAAACATCTTAGGAAACCAATGATAAACACCTGCAACCATTCCGAAAAAGGCAGCCGAACCCATAACAAGGTGAAAGTGAGCAACTACAAAATAAGTATCGTGTAATTGAATATCTAATGCACTATTACCTAAGATAATACCAGTTACACCACCTGAAACGAAAAACGAAACTAAACCAATTGAAAACAACATGGCAGGTGTAAAAATAATATTACCTCTCCATAGTGTCGTGATATAGTTAAATGCTTTTACGGCCGATGGTACTGCGATAATCAGAGTTAAAAGCGTAAACACCGAACCTAAGAAAGGATTCATACCCGTCATAAACATATGGTGTGCCCACACAATAAATGCTAAGAACATGATACCAAGCATTGAGAAAATCATCGCTTTGTAACCGAAAATTGGCTTTCTTGCATTTGTGGCGATAATTTCAGATGTCATACCCAACGCAGGTAAAATTACAATATATACTTCTGGGTGGCCTAAGAACCAAAATAAGTGTTGGAACAAAATTGGGCTACCACCTTGATTTGGAAGAGCTTGTCCGTTAATGTAAATGTCTGACAAATAGAAACTTGTACCAAAGCTACGGTCAAAAATCAATAATAAAGCCGCTGATAATAAAACTGGGAACGATAAAATACCCAAAATGGCAGTAAATGTAAACGCCCAAATAGTCAAAGGCATTTTATCAAAAGTCATACCTCTTGTACGCAAATTTATAACAGTAGTTACGTAATTTATACTACCTAGTAAACTTGAAACAATAAAAATTGCCATACTAACTAACCACATTGTCATACCTGTACCCGAACCAGGAGCTGCATCTGGTAAAGCACTTAATGGTGGATATACTACCCAACCGCCACCCGCAGGACCATCTTGCACGAACAATGAACAGAACATAATAACGCTAGAAATGAAGAAGAACCAATATGATAACATATTGATAAATCCTGATGCCATATCTCTCGCTCCGATTTGTAGTGGAATTAAAAAGTTAGAGAAAGTACCACTTAAACCAGCAGTTAATACAAAGAAAACCATGATAGTTCCATGCATTGTAACAAGTGCAATGTAGTAATTCGGATCTAATTTTCCTGCTTCGTCAAACCATCTTTCGCCCAAAACAGGCTTTAACCAACCCAAATTAATGCCTGGATATCCTAATTGTAAACGGAACACCAAAGATAAAAAACCTCCAATTAAAGCCCATAATATACCTGAAATCAAATATTGCTTGGCGATTATCTTATGGTCCTCAGAGAATATATATTTTTTTATAAAACTCTGTGGCTCGTGATGCTCATGTGCTTCATCATGCTCATGAACATGCGTATCTGCGTGTGCTACTGCTGCCATTTTTATATTATTAGTTTAAATATTTTAGATTGAATTCTTATCTTAATGATGAAACTGTTGGTAAACTTGTAACCGCTGATGCAGTTGTTGTATCTGAAGCCGTTTCTGCTGGAAAATATTTCAATGCTTTGGCTTTCAAACTTGCAGGAACTTTCTCTAGAAAATCTGGGTTCGAAGCTAAAAATGATTTTTGCTCTTTTTTCCATTTTTCGTAGTCAGCAGGCTCATCAACTACCAAGATTAATCTCATGGCAAAATGACTTCTTCCACAAACTTCTGTACAAGCAATTTCATATTTAAAGTCCGGATTTCCGAGTTCGGCTTTCATATCCGCAGTGCTTTTATCAGCGATAAACCAAAACTTTGTTGGCATACCAGGCACAGCATCCATTTTCACTCTCATATGAGGAATAAATACGCTATGCAATACATCTCTTGCTCTAATTTTCAATAATACTGGTTTTCCTTTAGGAATATGCAATTCTGAACTATTTGTAAAATCATCGAATGAATTTTCATCAGTAAAATCTATTCCAAATTGATTTCCGGCGACATCATCAATTAATTTATAATTATAGTTGCCAAGCTTGCCATTTTCTACTCCACCGTATCTAACCTGCCAACCGAATTGTTTGCCCATGATTTCAATGATTTCAGCATCTTTAGGAGCATCAGACATTACTTTATTCCAAACACGTAGCCCGGTAAATACTAAACCAGCCATAATAACAGCAGGCACTAATGTCCAAACAATTTCAAGTGTGTTATTATGAGGGTAAAAATGTGCCTTTCTGTTTTTGTTATATCTGTATTTTAATGGAAAGTAAAACAATACAGAGTTCACAATTACAAACGAAACAGTTACTACAGCCATTCCAAACCAAAACCAAAAGTCAGTTTCCTTCCCATGTACTGATGAAGCAGATGGAATATCGCCAAATGCCATTAAGAAATCTTTCTTTGCATGAAGAAATGACCAAACCATGCCGATAATACTCAAAATCCAGAAAATGAATAGTCCAATTGCGTTAATGTTATTGGCACTATCTACCACATCATCATTCTGTTCAGTTTCTCCTTTTACTCCTTTCAATAGAGTCTGTGTTTTTGATATTACCAGTACGGTAAGAACAATGAACACAATTGCTAAAGCTACAATCAATAATGTCATGTTACTAAATAATTTACAAGTTTGAATACTTTAACCCTTGTATATAAAAAAGAATGTTCAACGAAAATGTTTAAAAAATTAAATATCGTGGTGCATACTTTCTTCTAGGAATGGGTGATTTTTAGGATATAAGTTTGCTTTAGATAATTCATTTGCTATAAAATAGATAAACAATGAAGCAAATGTTAAGGTTGTTCCCCATTCAATAATTCCAATCCCACCTTGGTCTTTGGCAATACCAGGCATGTGCATTTGGTAGAAATCAAACCAGTGACCGATTATTACCGATACGCTACCTAATTTCAAGAATGTTGGTCTTCTTTTTGAGTTTCTTGCCATCAAAATTAAGAATGGGAAGAAGAAATTTAAAACTAAACTAATATGAAACGGCCACCAATACCTGCCTTGGAAACCTGTGAAACGCTCACGGAAATAGATTGTTTCTTCAGGTAAGTTAGCATAAAATATTAATAAATATTGTGAAAACCATACATAAGTCCAGAATACTGAGAAGCCAAAAATAAATTTACCTAAATCATGCAAATGACTTTCATTAACAATTTTTAAGTATCCTTGGTCTTTCAACAATAAAATTGTCAACATCATCGTAGCCAACCCAGCCACGTGCCAGCTCGCTAAATGGTACCAACCAAACATAGTAGAAAACCAGTGTGTATCAATTACCATTGATAAGTCCCATGCAGATGTAGAAGCTGTTACAGCAAAAAATACCATAAACAACTTTGAAGCATTACGCCCTTTATAGTAGTTTTCAAGCCCACCCATTTCATCTTCTAATAAAGAGTATTTACGGATTGCTTTCCAGCCAAAATACCATACTGTCACGTAAGCGATTAAACGCAAAAAATAGAAAGGCAAATTCAAATACCATGCTTTTCCAGCAATAATTTTATCATAATGCTCGCTTGCTGGGTCCATTATTCCATCATGTGTCCAATGCATAACAATGTGACGTGTTGATGGAAGAGCCATCAAAATAATCAAGATTACACCAGGAACAATAACGAATGATGGAATTGCTTCAGCTACTCGTTTGATTGATGAGGACCAACCTGCTTTAGCAATATAGTTATAAGCAATAAAAAATGCTCCAACTACTGAAATTCCAAGAAAGTAAACACTATTCATCCAAATATTAGCGATAATCCTTGCAAATAATGTTGCACCGTGTTCGCCACCATGTTCTGCATGACCTGCGACTTCGTGACCTGTGGCAGGGTGTTCGCCGCCATGAGATTCCCAAACACCTATTGACCAGCCTTTTGATAATAAGAATGAACCAATTGCTACCATTACAACGCCAATGAGAGCCGCAATAATAAGATTACGTTTGGTTTCAGATTTAAACTCAAATCTTTCTTCTGTAGAAGGAATTTCGTGAGTACTATGAGCCATTTTCTTTAAATTTGAATCCTTTTACTTAAAGGGTGTTAATAAATATATATTTTTATACCTTGTCAAAAAGTCTTAATGCACTTTATGACGGATAGCATTTATAATATTAGTTACCTAATTGCAATCTGTGTACGTAATGAACTATTTTCCATCGCTCCTCTGGGTTAACTTGCGAAGCATGAGACCACATACGGCCTTTTCCAAAAGTAATTACGTGGAAAATATGACCATCGTTCATATTTTTATAAGCATCAGCAGCATAGTTCGGAACTCCTTTATATACTTTACCTACAACACCATCACCCGCACCTTTTTCACCGTGACAATGTAAACAGTTTCTCTCATAAAGCACTTTCCCTTCTTCTTCAGCCTTATCCGACCATGGAATCGGGTTCTTTAACATAACCTCAGCCAAGGCAATACTATCTTTTGGTAAGTTATATACCATCAAGTCATTGACAATTGTACTATCATCTTGCAAGAATGAAGTTTGATAATTCGCACGAGAAATTGTTCCAGCCACTGGCGAACGCATATCTTTACCATCTGCATTGATAATATTTTTACGCCATTGTGTCAGCGGTTCGTACGCACGAGAATTGTACATATTTGGAGCAAATTCCCAACCTGTACTATTATTATCGCTACAAGATGTCAATAAAGCCGTAGAAAAAGTTACGATTAATAATGTAAGCGAAATATTTTTTAATGAAACCTTCATTTTTAAATTCTTTGAATTGATAAACAGATAAATGTTATACTTCTTTCACATTTACTTCTGAAGCACCTGATTCTTTCAATAATTTTGAAATTTCAGTTTCTGACAATTTATTTTTAGCAAGGTCAATTGCAACAACAAATTTATCATCAGTACTTCTTACGTCAAATATAATTGGCTTAGATGTCGGGCCTAAATCTTCCATGAAAAAGAAAGTAAATGACATACCAAATGCCGCTAAAAGGACGGTTAGCTCAAATACAATTGGAATATTTGTTGGGAAAGGAAAAAAGTTTTTTCCACCAACATTAATTGGCCAATCCACACCCATTGTCCAGAATGTTAGCAACAATGCACAAAGAGTACCTGTGATACCGAACAAGAAAGCTGCAACCCCCATTCTCGGAAAGCTATAACCTAAAGCTTTATCAAGTCCGTGGATAGCGAAAGGCGTAAACGCTTCATGAATTTTAACACCTTGGTGTCTTATGTCTTCAACTGCGTGTAATAATTCATCGCCATCGTCAAAAACTCCTACTAAATATTTGCTATCTGCCATTTAAGTAATAATAAATGTTGAATGTTGAATGATAAATTAATCTAAATGATTTATAATCAACTACTTATATAATGGTAAAAACTTTAATTACGCTGTTACTTTCTTTTTCTCGGGGTATTTTTCAGATGATGATTTCAATACAGATTTTACTTCCGCCATATTAATAACAGGCAAAAATTTAGAAAACAGGAAAAATGCTGTAAAGAAAAATCCAAAAGAGAATATATAATCAGAAATGTCACCCATTCGTGGAGTAAAATATGTCCAACTTGATGGTAAGTAATCACGGTGTAACGATGTTACGATAATTACAAAACGTTCAAACCACATACCAATATTTACCACAACAGCCATTATGAATGAAACAAGGATGTTTTCACGAACTTTTTTGAACCAGAATAATTGTGGAGAAAGTACGTTACAAGTCATCATCGCCCAATATGACCACCAAAGTGGGCCAGTTGCACGATTAATGAAAGCATATTGCTCATATTCTACACCTGAATAAGCTGCAATAAAAAATTCTGTGATATAGGCGATACCTACAACTGAACCCGTCAAAGTGATGATTTTATTCATCAAAGATATATGCTCAAGTGTTACGTAGTCTTCTAATTTATATACAACTCTTGTTACCAACATCAAATTTTGAACCATTGCAAAACCAGAGAAGATAGCACCCGCAACGAAATACGGAGGGAAAATTGTTGTGTGCCATCCTGGGATAACAGACGTTGCAAAGTCAAATGATACAATTGTGTGTACGGAAAGTACAAGCGGTGTTGATAAACCAGCCAAAATCAATGAAACGTCTTCATATCTTGCCCAGGCTTTTGCTCCACCAGTCCAACCGATAGCTAAGGCACCGTAAACTTTCTTACGAGTTCCAGTTGCACGGTCACGAATTGTTGCTAAATCAGGAATCAAACCGATATACCAAAATAAACATGATACTGAGAAATATGTCGAGATTGCAAAAACGTCCCAAACCAATGGAGAATTGAAGTTTACCCACAAAGAACCAAAAGTATTTGGCAATGGAAGAGCAAAATACGCTAACCAAGGACGACCCATGTGCATTACAATAAATGACGCCGCACAAATTACGGCAAAGATCGTCATCGCTTCAGCAGCTCGGTTAATAGATGTTCTCCATTTCTGACGGAATAATAATAATACCGCAGAGATAAGTGTACCAGCGTGACCAATACCTACCCACCATACGAAGTTTGTAATGTCCCACGCCCAACCTACTGTTTTGTTAAGTCCCCATACTCCAAGCCCCTCCCACCATGTCCAAAATACCCAAGCAGTACCATAAAGGAGTACTAATACTGATATTCCGAAAACGATTTTCCATTCCTTGGTTGGTTTTCCCTCAACCTGCTTACAAATATCTTCAGTTACGTCGTGGTAAGTTTTACCATTTAGTACCAAAGTTTCTCTTATTGGTGAAACTACGTGCATAGTTTTATTTTTTTGAGATATTTATTTTTAAATTTCTATTTAAATTTCGAAGCAATCATTCAATTTATGAATGATGTGCTTCTTTCTTTTCTGCATGAGCTGCTTTTGCAACGCCATCCTTGTTACGGATTTTTGTCAAATAGTTCAATTGTGGTTGAACGTTGATTTCTTCCAATACGTGGAAAGCACGACCTTCTCTCTCAACAGCTAACATTTTCGATACTTCTGATTCGTTATCAAGCATATCGCCAAATGTGATTGCATTTGTTGGACATGATTGTGAGCAAGCTGTTTGAATTTCTCCATCTACCGGGCGACGACGCTCTTTTTTCGCTGTCAATTTACCCGCTTGAATTCGCTGCACACACATTGAACACTTCTCAATAACACCACGTGAACGAACGGTTACGTCTGGATTTAACACCATGCGACCTAAGTCGTTATTCATGTGGAAATCAAAGTTATCGTTTTCAAAATATTTGAACCAATTGAAACGACGTACTTTATATGGACAATTGTTGGCACAATAACGAGTACCGATACAACGGTTATAAGTCATTTGGTTTAAACCTTCCGAGCTGTGAGTAGTTGCCAATACTGGGCATACAGTTTCACAAGGTGCATTTGAACAGTGCTGACACATCATTGGCTGAAATACAACCTCTGGGTTTTCAGCAGCAATTTCTAATTCTCTGTAACCACCGATAATACCTTTTTCTGCGAGTGCCTCATCATGACTCATTTCTGAGCTATAATAACGGTCGATACGAATCCAGTGCATCTCTCTTGCACGTGCAACCTCAGCTTTACCAACTACTGAGACATTGTTTTCTGCTTGGCAGCTTACCAAACATGAACCACAACCTGTACAGCTATTCAAGTCGATAACCATTCCCCAGCTGTGGTTTTTCTTTTCGTGACCATTCCAAAGTGTAATTTGGTATGGTTTTTTCTCACCTTCCGAAGTTTCGATTTTTGGTTCGAAACGTCCAGCTTTAACATTTTTAACGTATTCGCCTAAAACAGACTCCTGTACAACTGCTGTACGACCCATTACGGTACTGTGAGTTTGTGTTTGTGCTAATGTATATCCGTCTTTTATTTTCTCGATTTTTGCATCGCTTGCCCAATATTGCCCATTAGCAACCAAAGGATAAGTATTTGCCCCTGTATTTCCTGATTTTCCCGCGGCAGTACGACCATAACCTAAAGCTATTGAAATTGTACCGTTTGCCTGACCTGGTTGAATTAATACCGGAATTCCACCTTCCAAATCTGTACTTGTACCTACTACTTTTTTACCACCTACTGTCAAATTGACAATATCTCCTTGTGCGATACCTAATTCAGTAGCAGTTTTCTGCGAAACCGCAACTACATTTTCCCAAGTGACTTTAGAAATTGGGTCTGGCAATTCTTGCAACCAAGGGTTGTTTGCCTGTAAACCTGTTCCTATAGCTACTGATTCGTAGATAGAAACTTCAATACCTGCACCTTTCACTTGAGCAATTGAAGCCGCAGCTACATCAACGTTTCCTGCAAAAACTGCAACCGATACGATTGCTTCAGCTGTTGGCTCGTAAACACCATCATGTAATGCTTGTACCCAAGACTTTCCATTTAGGATAGTGCTGTTCCAGTTTGATTTCAAATATGCTTGATAGTCTGCATTCAAACCTGACCAAGTCAATAAACTTGATTGTGGTTGACGAGTATTAAAAATCAAAGAGATTGTCGGCTGTGTAAGTGAGTAAAAACCTTTTTTAGGTTCTGCATCATTCCAAGACTCTAAGTAATGAGGAGCTGGAGCGATGTATTTACATTTTGAAGCCGTTTCGTCTGCACGATCAGCAAATGAGATTGAAGTTGCAACTTTCGACAATGCTTCACCCAATTCAGCACCTCTTGCATGATCATAAACAGGATTAGATAAGAAAATTGCTGTGCTCACTTGTCCAGCTTTTACTTCATTGATGAAAGCGGTCATTTCAGCATCATTACCTTGACGGTAATTGACTGGTGTGCTTAAATCAATTGTTGTTCCGTAACTACCGAGTAAGCTATTTATAGCGTTAACAATAGTTTGTACTGATGGGTTATTTGAGCCAGATACTACTAAAGCAGCACCTTTAGCAGCGATAAGATCCTTTACACACTTATCCAAGTTTTGAGTTTCAACTGCAACACCTGATATAGCTTTTCCACCTAAAGCGGCAGCAACTTTATTATATATTGCGATGGCAACAGCACCTTCTTGTGAAGGCTTTATCATTCCTCTATAATCGGCAGATGCACCTGTGATTGTCAAACCAGTTTCAAATTGGTAGTGACGAGACATTGTGTTTTTGCCATTCTTGCCACTAGTCAATTTACGAGTAATAGCCCATTGACCTGCAAATGTGTTTGGAGCAATCCAAGTTCCTAAAAAATCAGCGTTAATACCAACTATTACATTGGCTTTGCTAAAATCATAAGAAGGAATAACCGCTTGCCCAAAAGATTCAACATTTGCTTGCACAATTGCATAAGATGAATTTGCATCATACGTAATGTGCTTTGTTGAAGGGTATTTTGCAGCGAAATCAGCGACAACCTTTTTTGTTGTTGGAGAAAGAATTGAATTTGTTATAATACGGATATTCCCACCTTTAGCGAGTGCCGCGACGACTTCCTTATCTAATGCTTCCCATTTTATATCTGAGCTGCCTTTTTTTGGTGCTTTCAATTTTTCATTATCATACAAACTCAATACTGAAGCGTGTACTCTTGCGTTTACAGCACCTTTTGTAATAGATGAAAGTTTATTTCCTTCTATCTTAATAGGACGACCTTCACGCGTTTTTACTAATATACTGCAATAATCGCCACCTTCTGAGAAAGTAGATGCGTACCAGTTTGGAATGCCTGGCTCTACACTCTCTGGTTTGTTTAAGTAAGGAATAGCCTTGCGAACAGGAGCATCGCAAGCAGCCAATGATACTGCTGCCACGCTAAAGCCTAACACTTTCAAGAAGTCACGGCGATGAGTTGGCTCGACAGTTTCGATGTCATCTAAATCAAATTCACGATTGGCATTTTTTACAAACCCAATGTCGTTTTTCAACTCCTCAACCCCTTTCCAATACTTTTTATTAGTGTTTTCCATATAACCCTAAATCCCGGAGGGACTTTATTTTTTTCTGTAAAAACTTAATTTCTTTTTATTAAACTGAGGTATTAATAATGGCATTTCGCACACTCTAATCCACCGTTATCCTGTACTTTCATGGCTCCTTTACTTACTGCACTGTGAGCTTCCATCAATTTAGCGTAATAACCGTTGTCTTTGCCATTCACTTCTGATTTACGGTGACAATCAATACACCAGCCCATTGTTAGACTTGAGCGTTGTTGTACTACCTCCATCTTCTCTATTTCTCCGTGACAGTTTTTACACTCTAAACCACCAACATTTGTGTGTTGTGCGTGGTTAAAATAAGCTAAGTCAGGTAAGTTATGTACACGCACCCACTCAATTGGCTTATTAGTTTCGATTGCAGTATAAATCTTTTGAATTTCTGGCGATTCACGCTTTATAGCGTTGTGACAGTTCATACAGATATTGGCCGAAGGAATACCTGATTGTTTTCCTTTATATACGCCTGTGTGGCAATACGCACAATTAATTTTCATTTCACCTGCGTGCAATTTATGAGAGAACGCAATTGGCTGTTTTGGAGCATATCCTTGGTGAACACCGATTCCGTACATTCCATCGAAAGTAGCTTTTGTTGCTAGTAAGATGAATGCCCAAACGATTGCCGAACGAACAGTTTTGTTTGCCGCAATGTTTTTGAAACTTGCTTGGAGTTTTTCTCCAAAAGAAACAGACGTACCTGCCGCAACTGCATCAGCACCTGACAATCTATTTAATAATTGTAAGATACCAAGTAAAGCTACCAAAACAAGACCCATGATAATTAATAAAGCTACTAAGATAACATTGATAAAGGTACCACCACCTGTTTCGGCTGGTGCAGCAACTGCACCTGAAACTGCAGCAACGACGACTGGAGCAACATTTGCAGATTTGATGTAAGCTAAAACCGCTTTCACTTCATCATCACCAAATGCAGCAAAAGCAGTCATTTGAGTTTTGTTATACTTTTCGTAAAGCTCATTGGCATACTTATCGCCACTGGCTATCACACCCATCGGATTGTTTATCCACTTCTTCAACCAAGCATAATCTCTACGTTCTTCAATACCCGCTAAACCAGGTCCAACAACAACTTCTGCCGAAGTAGCGTGACACTGTGCACAGTTATTTTTATACAACGCTTCTCCCTTCGCTACATCTCCGCCACCAGCAGGTGCAGCAGATGCAGTTGATGTGCTATCTTGTGCCGCTACATAACCAATTGTTATGCTTACAGCAACAGAAAGAGCTAAAATTGACTTATAAAATTTACGAATCATATTTATATAATGTAGTATTCCTACTTTTTCAGACTGCAAAACTACGCTACTATTGTTTTCTATCAAATAGCTTTTGTTATTTTTTTTATAGCTAACAGTAATTTAGAATTATTTTAAATAGGCATATAATTACTTTATTATAAGCATTTTACAACAAAAAACCATCCCAAAATCAACGTATACAGATGACTATAGAATGGTATTTAAGCAAGAATTTTGATTATGTGTAACGTACGTAATTTGTATATTAATGAAAAAATCTTTTCACTTATGTATGCCGCAAAGGTAAAGTATAACCGCTTTTGTTGCAAATTTAAAGGTATAAACTTATGTTTTTACGGTAAAAAAACTAATTTAATAATATTAGCAAATTCGGATTTTTTAAAAAATATTATTTAGCCTAGATTGCATTCTGACCTAATTTCTTATTTTAAATGATTGAATTATCTACCCCAACAGCGTTCAATTTTGAACAAATTCTTCGGTTTCTTTCTCGGAATGAAAAAGAATGCCTGCACACCATCAATAATAAAGAGATTTATAAAGTTATTTCATTTGAAAATTCGCTCATTTTATTCTCAATATCCTACGATTCCCATTTGCAAATAGCAATCCATTCTGAAAATCAGAACCAAAAAACTGTTGAGATTGTCAAAAATTATGTCTCAGATTGGTTTGATTTGAAAGCGAATCTACCTCTTTTTTATGAAACTGCTCAAAATGATAAAGTTTTGGCTTCGCTTTGCCAAAAGTATTACGGACTAAGAATGATTGGAATGCCAGATTTATTTGAATCTTTGGTTTGGTCGATTATTGGTCAGCAGATTAATCTAAATTTTGCATATTCATTGAAAGAAAAGCTAGTTCAGAATTTTGGTCGGAAACTTTTTCATAATAATGAAGCATTTTATGCTTTGCCTACGCCCGAAAGATTGGCAAGTTTGAATCTTGAAGATTTTCAGCCATTTCAATTTAGTAGAAGTAAAGCACAATATATAATTAATGTATCTCGTGAGTTTGCCGAAGGAAATTTATCCCAAAAAGCTTTGAAAAAATTATCATTCGAGGAAGTGAAAGAGGAATTAGTAAAAATAAAGGGCGTAGGAAACTGGACGGCTAATTATTCAATGATGAAAAGTCTAAAAAACTATGATGCTTTTCCTGTGGAAGATGTTGGTTTGCACAATGCCGTGAAAACACAATATGGCTTAATGGCAAAGCCAACTATGAGTGAATTGAAACAAATGGCCGAAAAATGGAAAGGTTGGAGAGGATATGCAACTTTCTATTTTTGGCATTCGCTATTGGGTTGAACTAATTTTCAGAAAATGCAATTTTTAAAACATAAACTTTCTCAAAAATGGCAAAGAAAACATTAATAATCGGTGCATCAACCGACCCGAGCAAATATTCATATTTGGCAGCCGACCGATTAGTCAGCCACAATTATGATATTGAACTTTTGGGTATAAAAGATGGAATTGTAGCTGGTAAAGAAATAAATACCGAAAAAGTAAAATTTGAAGATATTGATACGGTAACGCTTTACGTGAGTCCACAAAGGCAAAGCGAATATTTTGATTATGTGGCCAACCTAAAACCTCGGAGAGTTATTTTCAATCCTGGTACAGAAAATCCTGCATTTGAGAATTATCTGACCGAAAAAAGTATCGAACCGATTGAGGCTTGTACACTTGTTATGCTTGCTACAGGGCAGTATTAATTAGCCATTCGCCCATCAAAACCTATTTCAATTAGCTTATTGTAAGCATCCCATACATTATCTGGAATTTGCATCGATACCAAGAACCCTTTTTCTGGGTAAATTTTCAAACGTTGTAAATCGCCCGTCATATTACTAATTACCCGTTCTTTGCTAATATTATTTTCGGCACACCGAGCAATGTATTGAGCGTAAGAATCAGGTTTGGCAGTTGAAATGAATTTAAACTCCGCAAATTGAACCAAAGCTGTTGCATAAGTTCGACGCACCATGTAGGGTTTTTGAACCAAAATAAAATTCTGAAAATCATGACCTTTTTCTTTCAAAACCTTTCTTGTACAAGAAAAATTCTGACCAGTATTTGTAGCTTCATTGTCAATTATGATTGCTTCTTCAGGCACACCAGCCTTTACGGCAATATCAAAAAAAGCATTAGCTTCTGTTTTTGGCGTAGAATTTCTTAGTTCACCTATTGGTCGGACTACCCCTCCCGAAAAAATAATACATTTTGCCCATCCTTCTTTATACAGTTCTACAGCATAATCAGCTACACTAGGATCGTGGCTTCCCAAAACAAAAATTGCCTCGGCTTTTTGTAAAGGTTGTTTCAAGAAATGATAATCGTACAGAAGCTCTGCGTAATAGTCAACTAGTTTTTCGTCCATCTTCATATAAAATTTACCAATCGGCAAAATTATTAATTATTAATCAATAAAGTTCAATACTTTTAAGCTTGAATTTAGTCATATATTCAGCATTAAACATATAAAACAATAATTACTAAAATGGTCAACGCAAAACATTTAGCAACATTCGTTCTCGGAGCTGCTGCCGGCGTAGCAATTCATAAATATTTACAAATCGAAGAAGGAGAAAAAGCTTTAGCAGATTTGAAAATAAAAGCGGGGCAGTTTAAAGATGAAGCCGAACAAGCTTTTGATAAAGCTCCTGAATATTTTGAGAAACTAAAAACTGAAGCAGGTGCGGCATTGAAAGATAGTTTTCCTTATGTCGAGGCATTTTTGCAAGAATTATTTGGAAAAGCAAAGGTAGCAACCGAAACAACTGCTGGCGAAGAGCCAAAAGCATAAATTTGTGGGGCGAAGTTCTGACTTCGCCCTCTTCTATTTTCTATGTATTCTCCGAAGACAATGAAAGAGTAGAAATCTGTCCTACAATTTTTTTACGGTTACACTTACTTTATAGTCTTTTTGATTGATTTCGGTAGCTCCTTTAGGATAAGGCAACACCTCAGAAACCTCTACTTCATATTTTGTAGCACCCAAATCAACGGTTGTTTTGATAGGCTTTGATTCAAAATCAATCGAGGAGTCTTTTGAGACGCCCTTATCGCTGATTGTAAAGAAAACCTTTGCCATTCCGGCCCAAATACAAGTAGTATTTTGCGGACAACGACTATCTTCTATTTTTGTTACTTTGATTTTTATACCTTCTTGAAACGTCAGCTCAGTATCAAAACTTAATTCTATTTTTGATGCCAGTGGCGTTTGTGCAACCTTGGCTTCTTCTTTTGTACAAGCCGAAAAAACTAAAAGAAAAGTGGCTATGAAATACTTCATCGTATTTTGGTTTTTATTCTTAGATACAATTTGAAGGAAAAAGGTTGGTGAAGCATTAAAATATTTCAAAAATAACCTTTCTTCATTGTCATATTTACAATTGTGTAAATTTTTTTGAAAGATTTCGACGTAAACCCTATCTTCGTTCCATCAAATCTAAAACTCAATTAATTCTATGCGTTCTCACGAAATTGACTACAAAATCTTTGGCGAAGATATACAAATCGTCGAAATTGAACTTGACCCAAACGAAACCGTAATTGCTGAAGCCGGCACGATGCTTTTCATGGAAGACGGTATCATGTTTGAAACCAAAATGGGTGATGGTTCGCAGCCCCAACAAAGCCTTTTTGGCAAATTGATGCAAGCCGGTAGCAGAGTATTGATGGGCGAGTCGATTTTTATGACTCACTTCACCAACAACTCAAATGTCAAGCGTAAAGTGGCTTTTGCCGCTCCATACCCGGGCACAATCAAAGCCGTTGATTTAGCAAAAATCATGGGTAATACGCTCATTGTACAAAAAGATGCCTTTTTGTGTGCAGCAATGGGTACGAGCATTTCGATTCATTTTAATCAAAAACTTGGTGCAGGTTTCTTCGGAGGCGAAGGTTTTATTCTCGAAAAAATACAAGGCGATGGCATGGCGTTTATTCACTCGGGCGGAGTTGTAATTGAGCGTCAACTTAATAACGAAACACTTCGTATTGATACTGGCTGTGTAGTTGGCTTTGAGCCTCAACTCCAATTTGATATTGAGCGTTCGGGAAGTCTTAAATCAATGGTTTTTGGCGGCGAAGGTATATTCTTAGCGACACTCAAAGGCACAGGAAAAGTTTGGATACAGTCATTACCAATTTCTAAACTTATTCAACGTCTAACTCCTTATGGTGGAAATGCTACAAAAGAAGGCGGCTCGGTTTTGGGTGGTTTGGGTAGCTTGTTTGAACATTAAGATTTATTTAAAAATAATAAAATAGCAACTTAGAAATAGGTTGCTATTTTTATTTGTAAAACAGATAATTATTTACAAGAATTCTACTAAATTGCTAATCTTTTAACCAACCTTAAATTATGACAATGAATATCAATCGCAGAAATTTCTTGAAACAATCGGCTTCATTGGCCGCTATGGTATTAATAACTAATGATTTGCATGCCAAAGGCTCACTTCGTGGAACTTTAAAACAATTTGGTTGTCAACTTTATAGCATCCGAGATGTGCTTCCGAAAGACCCTAAAAACTACATGAAGCAATTAGCTGATATGGGTTACACATATTTTGAAAGCTACTCAAAAGACCCATTTTGGGGTATGACACCTAAAGACGCAAAAGCATATTTGGGCGATATTGGTGTAAAAATGGTAAGTACGCACTTAGGTTTACCCGATACCAACGAAGAAATGATTGCCAAATGTGCAGAAGGAGGCTTAAAATATGTAATTTGTCCAGGTATCGGAATGCAACCATCGGCTGATGCTTGGAAACAAAAAGCGGAAGCATTCACGAAAAATGGCGAAATCTGTAAAAAATACGGCCTACGTTATGGTTATCATAATCATTCTTACTCTTTCCAAAATGCCAACGGTGTAAAAGGACAAAGAATTTTGCTTGAAAATACTGACCCATCAATCGTATGTTTTGAATTGGATATGTGTTGGAGCGAAGCGGCGGGTGAAAATAGTATTGAACATTTGAAACAATATGGTAATCGCTATGAGCTTTGTCACATAAAACAGCTTTCAACAAAAGACCCAAAACCAAAGCAAACCGACCTTGCTTCTGGAATAATCGACTATAAAGGCTTACTTCGTGCAGCCAAAGATAGCGGAATCAAATATTTTTTGGTTGAACAAGAGCAATATCCAATTGGACCAATCGAAAGTATGAAAAGCGATGCTATTTACTTGAAGGGATTGAAGTTTTAGGCTTAATTTCACTACGAAATGTAAGGCGATGAAAGGGCGTAAAACCATACTCTTTTATCGCTTTTTTGTGGAATGGCGTTGGATAACCCGCATTTAACTCCCAACGATAATGCGGAAATTCGGAAGCTAATTTTGCCATTAAATCATCACGATACGTTTTTGCCAAAATTGAGGCTGCGGCAATAGACAAAAACTTCGTATCACCTTTCACAATGCACGTATGCAGAATTAGTGGATAAGGCGTAAAACGATTGCCGTCTATCAATAAATGTTCGGGGAGAAGATTTAGACCATCAACCGCTCGGTGCATTGCCAAGAAACTCGCTTTCAAAATATTTATTTTATCAATTTCTTCGTTTGAAGCTTCCGCAACGGCAAATGCAATGGCATCACGCTCGATTTCAACCCTCAGCTTTTCTCTTTGATGGTGATTCAGTTGCTTAGAATCATTGAGCCAGTTGTGGGTATAATTTTTAGGCAAAATCACGGCCGCGGCCACCACTGGACCAGCTAAACATCCTCGACCTGCTTCATCAAGTCCAGCCTCTATGGCATCAATATTATAATACGATTGGAGCAAATTAATAAGTGACGCGGTCAACCGTGCGATTTTGTGCGATTTTAAATGAGTGAATGAAAGAATAATTTTGGGCTACTCCAATTTCATTTTTTTTATTAAATAATAAAAACGTGCTGTGAGTAAAACAGCAGAAACCGTCAAGCCAGCCAAAAGCCCATACCAAATTCCGATTGCATCCATATTTAGATTAAAAGCAAGCAAATAACCCAAAGGTAACGAAATAAACCAATAGGCAAACATCGTAATCCAGGTCGGAATATTTACATCAGAAATTCCACGCAAAATACCCAATGAAACCACTTGAATACCATCTGATAATTGAAAAATAGCAGCTACAATCATTAATCGCATGGCAATTGCAATCACCTCATTATCAGCAATATACAGTTTAACAAGAAAACGATTAAAAATTAAAATGATTAACATCATGACAGTCATGAAAATTATTACTAAAAGCAAAGCAACATTACCCGAAAATCTAATTTTACGCACGTCTTTTAGTCCACGTCCCTCCCCAACTCTAATCCCACCTGCAATACCCAAACCTGAGGCCATCATGTAAGTTGTGGAAGCCACATTAATGGCAATTTGATGAGCCGCCAATTGGTTTTCGCCAAGCCAACCCATCATGAGTATAGCTAGTGAAAAAGCGGCGATTTCAAAGAAAAACTGAAGTCCACTCGGCACACCAATTTTAAAAATCATTGACACTAAATCATTGGTTTTTAGCGATTTATACTTTGTTTGAAGGTATTTATTGAAAGCTTTTGTATTGAATAAATAAGTCAAAAGTGCCAACATCATCAAGATTCGAGTGATAAGCGTTGAAGTCGCCGAACCAATTAAACCCATTTTCGGAAAACCTAAATGGCCATTTATCAGAACAATGTTAAAAATTAGGTTGAAAACTAAACCAAAAACCGTAATCATCATCGCCACATAGGTGCGAGAAAGGCCATCAGAAAGTTGTTTAGCCGCAGCAAAAACAAACATAAAAACATTTGAAGCAATAATAATTGCCATAAAAGCGGGAGCTTGGGCATTGATTTCGGGTGATTGTTGAAAAATCTCGAAATAATTAATACAAACAAAACCAATCAAACCTAAAAGTAAGCTAAACCAAAGCGAAACCTTGATTCCAGCCCTAAAAAGTCGATTGATTTCAAGAACATTACGCTCGGCTTTTGCCTTAGAAATCAGCGGTGCAACCACCGAAAGTCCGCCAATACCAATAGAAGCAATTAAAAAAGACATAGAATTTGCAATTCCAGCCGACCCAAGTCCAATTTTTCCAATGTATCGCCCTACCATGATATTATCTGTTACCCCCATCAAGATTACCCCTAACTGGGCAATAACAATCGGTAAGGCCAGCAAAAAAGTTTTCTTTATTTCTTCTTGGTAGTGTTGGGAAAAAATCGGCATAAAATTTTCTATAAGGTGTATAGTTGACAACAAAGGTCGTATAATTTTAATCAAAACTTAGCATAGTATTATTAACTTTGTACATAATATTGCACTTTTTCAATGAAAAAACTACACTTGCTTACGTTTATCGCTTGTATCTTGCTCAACGCTTGTAATATCCCAAAACAAGAAAATCAAGCCCCAACTAACCTCGACGGACATTGGCTAAACCGAGAATATTTGGATGCTCTCGAAGCATCACATTCGCCCAAAAATGTGGCAGAGAATTATACTTTTTATGCAACCGAACTGATTTATGACCATACAAAAGGCGATTCAATGATGGTTTTTAATGGGCAAGCCGAATTTACAAATTTGCCAATGGAACGCCGAGGCGATACCCTCAGCTTGAAACTTAACCAAGACAACCAAACAGATATTGTTTATACCACAAGTACTAAAACTTTAATTATTACTGATAAAAAACTCAATCGTGTTTTCCGATTCATCCGTGCTGATAGTAGCTTGATTGACAAAAGTTATACGCCAAAAGTTGCCTTTCCTTCAGCCGTCAATAAAGCTACTTTTGAAGGAAAATGGGACATTTATGAAAACCTTTCAACTCAAAAATCAGGCGAGTTTAGCAGATTCGGAACAATTAAAGGTTGGGATAAATATGAAAACTACACCGTTTGTGTAAACGGAGATTGTGTGGCCAATGAAGATGGTGATGTGATTTTCTTAGGTTCACAAGATAAATCAGATATGTATGGATTCCAATCAAAAGGAGATTCTATAACGATTTTCGAACTAAACCAAATCAACGATGCCGACGAAAAACCAATGTATAATCAAGGTAAACCGTTGATTTTGTTGAAGAAAAGCAAAACGCCAAAATAGCCCACGACCCTAAATTGGTAACTTCTGGTTCTCAGATTTTACAAATAAAAAATTAGTATTACAAATTATAAATAGGCTTTATTCTGTAGTTCAGTTTTGTAAGCTATTATGTCAATTCATTGCAAGCATTATTTAAAAAAAGTATTTTTTATAAGACTTTTTTTAAATAATGCTGTTTATAATGTTGTCAATCAATCTTCTCTTTCTAAAGTAATATTATCAATTGGACGAAGAATCAATGGCACTTTCTCGACCTTTACGTTACTTGTATCAAGGCCAAACCATTTATCTTCTGAGCTTGTAAAGCCCTTTATAAAGAAATAGGCTTCCATCGTTATGCGTTCCCAAAACGGAAGATTGTTTTCATTAGATAAATATCTTTCCAAAACTATAAAACGGAAATCGCCAGTTACATTTTGTCTGTTCAGAGATTCGTATCGACTTCTAATGTCAACTTCCTTGCGTTTTACCATTTCTTCAATCACCTTTCTGAAATAGAGATTAATTTTTTGTTCAACCCTAAAGCCTAATTTAAAATTTACCTTAATTACATCATCTGGCTCGATGATATTTACCTTATATTTCATTGTGTAAGGTTCATCAGTAATGTCAACGTGGATAAACCAATAAATATCTGCACGTTTTGGTCGTTTCTCAAAAATCGAATACATTACCTTCGATTCGATGTCTGAAACCCGGTGTGCATTACTCATGTAAACCAGGTGTGTAGCGTATTTTTGAATAGATTCATCATTACTTAATTCTTTCAAGCCATCAATGTATTTATCTAATTTTACAAATTCTGTTAAACGATTTTTTATAATATTAGAACGATACCAAATAATCATTACCAACGCAATAACCGAAGCAATAACTACCGATACCCAACCGCCATGCATAAATTTTAGCATATTTGCTGCCAAAAAAGCTCCTTCTATTCCAACATAAACAACCAAAAAAGCAATAATCCAAATCTTATTAAAGCGGTGTGAATAAAGGTAATATGCCGCTAAGATTGTAGTCATCAACATAGTAAGGGTAATGGCCAAACCATAAGCCGCCTCCATATTTGAAGACTCTTTGAAGTAAAGCACCACACCCACACATCCTGCCCAAAGTAGCCAGTTAACACTACGTATATAAAGTTGACCTTTGTGGTCAGAAGGGTATTTTAAACGAACTTTTGGCCAAAAAGTAAGGCGAATCGCCTCCGAAATAAGCGTGTAAGAACCCGTAATCAAGGCTTGGCTGGCAATGATAGTAGCCATGGTTGCGATACCAATTCCTATCAACAAAAACCAATCGGGCATTAATTGAAAAAAAGGTTTACGACCATCCAGATATTGTCCTTGCCTAGAAATAGCCCAAACACCTTGCCCAAAATAATTTAGAAGTAAACATATTTTCACAAAAATCCAGCTAATTCTGATATTGCCACGCCCGCAATGACCTAAATCTGAGTAAAGTGCTTCTGCTCCAGTAGTACACAAAAATACGGCACCCAATAGCCAAAAGCCGTCATGGTGAAAAAATAACAGGCGATAAGCATGGTAAGGATTAATGGCCGATAATATAAGGGGGTTTTTAACGATTTGCAGAATACCCAAAATAGCCAACATAGAAAACCAAATAAGCATAATTGGCCCAAAAGCTTTTCCAACGATGTTTGTTCCAAAAGCCTGTACCAAAAATATGACGGTTATTATGCTAATAATAATTGGTATTGTTTCTATTTCTGGATAAACCAATTGCAAACCTTCGATAGCTGAAGCAACCGAAATCGGTGGCGTAATTATTCCATCGGCAAGCAAAGCACTACCACCAATAATAGCTGGAACAACTAACCATTTTGCGTGTCTTCTGACAAGGGCATAAAGTGCAAATATTCCTCCTTCACCGTTATTATCGGCTCTTAAAACCAAAATAACGTATTTAAGAGTGGTTTGTAAGGTAAGCGTCCAGAAAATAAGTGATAACGAACCAAATACAATTTCATCATCAATTTTTTCTTTGCCAATAATTGCCTGCATTACATAGAGTGGAGAAGTTCCGATGTCTCCAAAAATAATACCCAGTGTTATAAGCAATCCAGCGGCTGTAACCTTATCAAGGTTTTTGTGATTTTGGCTCATTAATTTTAAGGATATTTAATAAAAAAGTGTGCAAATTTAGTGGTTTATAGTAAACGGCAATGTTTAATTAGCGTTTTTTTATCCGCCATCTTTCTTAAAAAGTGGGCAGAAAACGGATTTTCCTGAAATAATTTTAAAAAAACTATTTAAAATACTAATTAAATGTTTTTGAAATTAGGCATAGTTAATACAACTAAATGAATATTGGCCGCAACAAAGAGAGAATGTCTCTAATTATAATTTGAGACGGCTCAAATCATCTTTTGCAACGACCCGCATTTTATTTTACCCCAAATTTGTGATATCAAATGGCAACGAAGCGTTTGGCAAAAAAAATTTATAAACATGAAAAAGCTAATTTTACTTATTATAGTAATCAATCTATTTTCTACGTCTTGCCGTAGTCTGGGTTCAACCACCTATATCAAAGGCAATGATGCTTTTATTTTAGGTAACAATAAACATGGAGCGTTTTCGGTAAGATTAAAAAATGCTTCAAAAAATAATCTAGAACTTTGGAGAACGCCAATTGATGGTGGTCAGCATTCACCAGTTACAGTAAAGCCAAATGAAACAGTAAAGTTGAATGTAGAAAAAAATACGGCATTAAAAATAGAAAATAAAACTAATGAGCAAGCAACTGTTGAACTTTTGGTAAAAGGAAATATTGGTCTTTCGATGGGTTATAAAAACCAATAAATACCTAGAAAAAGTAAATGAGACGAGACGGTTTGCTTTAAAAAAATGGTGAAACTAAATACAAGTCAATATTCAAAAAGAAACAGTCGAACAACAGGTAATTTTATTTAATTTTCAAAAATATAACAATCATAAAAAACATGAAAAAGCTAATTTTATTCATCCTTGTGTTTAATATATTTTACAACATCAGTTTAGCCCAAAAAGGGCCATTAAGAGGCACTGGAAAACTTATTTCTCGAACTTTCGATTTCAAAGACTTCGATAAAGTTTCATTTGAAGATTTTGACGGAAAAATTGAAGTAGAAATCGGCAAACCATTTTCGATAAAAGTCGATATCGACGAAAACTTAGAATCAAGATTAGAAGTAAAAAAAGACAATAACGAAGGTCTGTTAACTATTCGTTTGGCAGGAAATTATAGCGGAAAACTATATTTGGAAGATACCCACATCAAAATCAAAGTAACCATGCCCGAAGCATCGCTTATTCAGCACCGAGGAAATACCAATGTGCATATTACGGGTGTTTTAGGACGTTATTTTAGGCTTGATAATGATGGAAATGGTAATGTTTTGTTACAAGGAAGCATCGACGAACTTGACATCAAGAAAAATGGAAATGGTAATGTAAATGCCCAAAAGCTTATTGCCAAAACCGCAAAAGTAAAAAGCTACGGAAATGGCAATGTATCAGTAAATTCTCAAATTTCACTCGTTGCTCATGGTACTGGCAACAATAGCGTAATACAATTTGGTCAAGGCAAAATCGACCCAATGTCAGGTATTATTGGTAATGGAGAAGTGCGAAAAATGTAAATCTAACAAAGAAGAAGTTAAATTATTTTACAAAAAGAACATCCTCTGAAAAATGTCAATATACACCACTCCGCTACAATTTGGTTATTTTTTGGCTTTACTTTTTGCCATTTTGCTTTGGTACAGAGGTTGGCAAGAAGAGCGTCTTTCTGATAAACTTTTGGGTTGGGTAATGTACTTTTTGGCAATGGAAATCCAAGATTATACCTTCGGCTTTGCGGGAATAAATATTTTGTGGGAAAAATTTGATGGCTTCCCTCGGTCCTGTACTTTGGCATTTGCCCCAACTATTTATTTTTATCTAAAAGCTCAAATAAACAGAGATTTTCGTTTTAAGCCGCTTTATTTCCTGCATTATTTGCCATATTTCATCTATTTCATTATCAACTTTGTAGCTTTCTTGCAGGGAAATAAAGCCGTAAATAGCTTTAGAAGTTCAACGCTTTCCAATTATTTGGGCTGGCTCGAAACAATGGCGATTTGTACTTCATACGTCTATTATTTCTATCAATCGCTTCGAATTTATAAAGAATATCGCATTTGGACAGAAACACAATTCTCTAATATTGAAACAATTAGCTTTGTTTGGATACGAAATTTTATTTATCTGATAATTGCGGGAGAAGTATTCAAATGGGCTTGGAGCCTTGCCGATAAACTGCTCGGTGATTTGCCTTTCGAGCAAGATTGGTGGTGGCATTTGTTCACAGTTTTGATTATCTGCTACGTTGGTATCAAAGGATATGCACAGCATCAACCTTTACGTTTGGTATATAGTTCAAAGAATAAATTAGGAGAAGAAATTCTAACTACAACTACCACGAGTGAGCCAAAAGAGAATAACTTTGAAGAGTTAAGGGCAAAAATAGAAAATTCGATGCTTCAAGAAAAACTTTACCTCGAACCCGAACTTTCGTTGAGCGATTTAGCTCAGAAACTAAAAACCAATACTTCGGTGCTTTCAGCGGCGATAAATTCAAATTTTGGTAAAAATTTCAACGATTTTGTGAACGAATACCGAGTTAAAGAGTTTAAAAAACAAATAAAACTTCCAAAAAATCAAAACTTTACGATTTTGGCGGTAGCTTTTGAATGTGGATTTAATTCAAAAGCTACCTTCAATCGAGCATTTAAGAAATTTACGGGTCAATCTCCCAGCCGATTTGAAGAAGTTTAAAACATAAAGGGCCAATCTATAAATAATGCATTAGACAATCCATTGCAATTCTATTAACTTCACCAAAGCTACATTTTTGAATTTTTTGACATAAGATTTGACTTATTTCGAGAAAATCTTGTAGCTTTGCGTTCATTAAATGAAAAATTACTCCTACATATCACGTGCATTTGGACTTTTGATGTTCATGATGGTGATGCTGACGAGCGTTTTCGGCAAGCAGCTACCTCAACAAAAACACGATAAGCCCAATAAAACAAAGCAAGAGAAGTCTGACAAAAAGCAGCAATCTGAAAACCAGTCAGTTGTTAGCGAGTTGTCGTTGGAAGTGGTTGTACCTAGCCATGCGTTCGACTTCAACCACGAAGCCCTCATTTTACCTACTCCGCAAGTTATTTTTCTAAATATCGAAAAAAAGGCTAAAGTTTTCATCAAGTCTATTTTCATACTTTCTTATTTCGAGAATCTCTACGAGCATTTTATTGCTCCTAACGCCCCATAATAGTCTTCAATTTTCAGTAAACATTCTTTCAGTTTATTGGTTTGCTTTTTTTGTCTAAAAGCGATTATTTATCAAGCAGTATTTTGCTCGCAATCGTATGTGGACAATTCAATTTGTGTATTCTAAAAATCATGTTTTTAATTTGACCCTCAAAACATGAAAAATAACTTATAAAAAGTTCCCCCGCTGGGGGTTAGGGGGCTTTAAGATATGAGAAACAAAGGTGGTATAGTTGCCTTATTGGTGGCTTTTTTAGCAATTAGTATTTATTTCTTGGCTCGTACTTGGAAAGCCAATGATATTAGAAAAGAAGCAGAATCGTACGGAACTGATAAAACAGGCAAAGTTGATTATTCAAAAAAACAACGGTATTTGGATTCACTTTGGAAACAACCTGTTTTCTTAGGAATGACTACGACCGAAGACCTAATGAAACAAGAATTAGGCTTAGGTCTTGACCTTCAAGGTGGTATGAGTGTTATTTTGGAGGTTTCTCCTACCGAAATCGTTCGTGCATTGGCTGGTTCACGTGACCCGAAAGTAGCAGCAGCTATCTCGAAAGCACAAGAAAGAGCAGCAACGAGCAGCACAAACTTCGTTGATTTGTTTGCCGCTGAATTCAAGAAAGTTGCTCCAGATACCAAATTGGCGAGCATTTTCTCAAATAGTTCTAACCGTGGTGTTTTGAGTTTAGAGTCTTCGGATAGTCAAGTTGTGAGCTATATCAAAAAAGAGGTGGATGGTGCTTTCGACCGTGCGTTCCGTATTATTCAAACCCGTGTTGATAAATTTGGAGTATCAAACCCTAACTTACAACGTTTGTCGGGCACTAACCGTATTCAAGTTGAATTACCGGGTGTTGATAATCCACAACGTGTGCGTAAATTACTTTCTGGTGCGGCTAAATTGGAGTTCTGCGAAGTTTATACCATGCAAGAAATCGCTCCAGCATTTGATGGTTTGTCGGCTATTTTATTACAAATGGATGCTGAGGCTAAGGCAGCAGATAAGTCAAATTTAAGCAAAATTGCAGCAACGGCTGCCGCAGGAAAAGGCGATAATTCAGCGACGGCCGCAAACGATACTTCAAAAAATAGTTTGGCAGCTAAATTGGCTGGTGGTAGCAAAACTGATACTTCTAAAAAAGACTCGGCGGCTTTGGCTCAACGCCAAACCAACGCCTTCAGTAACTTATTTATCGGAACTGGTTATGGTGTCGCTGTACGCATAAAAGACACATCTCGCGTAAATCAAATCATGCGTCGCCCAGATGTTCAGGCTCTTTTTCCATCTAATGCAAGTGCATTATATGATGTAAAAGCACGTGCAAACGGAACAAACGTAAACGAAGAAATCGTTGATATGTATTTCGTAAAAGATTTAGGTAAAGCTCCTTTGGAAGGTGATGTTGTAACAAACGCTTCACAAGATTTTGACGAAAGAGGAAAGCCAGCCGTTGAAATGCAAATGAATGCCGAAGGTGCAAGAAAATGGAAAGCATTGACAGGTGCAAATATCGGCCGTCCAGTAGCAATTATCCTTGATAACTTTGTTTATTCTGCTCCAAACGTTAATGGTGAAATCGGTGGTGGACGCTCAAGTATCAGTGGTAACTTTACGGTTGAAGAAGCTCTTGACCTTGCAAATGTATTGAAAGCAGGTAAACTTCCTGCTCCAACAAACATTATTTCGGAAGATATCGTTGGTGCAACGGTTGGTTCGGAAGCTGCTCGTGCGGGTATTCTATCATCAATTATTGGTGTATTGTTCGTTTTGGCTTTCGTAATGATTTATTATAACAAAGCAGGCTTGATTGCAAATATCGCCCTTATCGTAAACTTATTCTTACTTTTAGGCGTAATGGCATCATTCGGTGCAACACTTACATTGCCAGGTATTGCAGGTTTAGTATTATCAGTTGGTATGTCGGTCGATGCAAACGTTTTGATTTACGAACGTATCAAAGAAGAATTATTATTGGGTAAAACATTCCCCGCTGCCGTTCGTGATGGTTTCACAAATGCAATGTCATCAATTATTGACTCTAACGTTACTACTTTAATCACGGGAGCGGTATTATTTATCTTTGGTTCGGGCTTGATTCTTGGTTTTGCAACTACACTTTTGATTGGTATTTTTACTTCATTATTCTCAGCGATTTTCGTTTCAAGATTATTATTTGAATTTTATATTAGCAAAGGACAAACAGTTACATTCTTCACAAAATGGACTGAGAAATTATTTAAAGATTCAAACTTTGATTTCGTATCAAAACGTAAGTTATATTATACAATTTCAAGTACGATTATCATCTTAGGAATTATTTCTATTGTTTTTAAAGGTTTCGGTTTAGGTGTTGATTTCTTAGGAGGCCGTACTTATGTAGCTAAATTTGAAAAAACAATCAATACCGAAGACGTAAGTAATGCTTTGAAAGCAACATTTGAAGGAAAACCGATTGAAGTAAAAACTTTCGGAGGTTTCGACCAAGTAAAGGTTACAACTCCTTACAAAATTGAAAACACAAACCCAGAAGTTGAAAGAGAATTAGAAACTAACGTAAATGCAGCTTTAGCAAACATTAATGGAAATAAAGGAACGATTACGAGTTCATCGAAAGTTGGCCCAACAATTGCAAATGATGCCATTGGAGGTGCAATAAAAGCCGTTTTACTTTCTATCATCTTAGTATTTGTTTATATTTTTGTTCGTTTCCGTCGATTGGCGTTCGGTTATGGTGCATTGGTTGCCTTATTTCACGACGTTGCCATAATCCTCGGTATTTTCTCAATCTTCCGTGGTTGGTTGCCATTCTCACTTGATGTTGACCAAGCATTTGTTGGTGCGGTTCTGACAATCATGGGTTATTCGATGAACGATACGGTTGTTGTATTTGATCGTGTGCGTGAATACTTGACCGAAAAACGTGGTGTGAAAGAAGATATTCCAACAGTTATCAACAATGCCTTGAATGCAACACTTAGCCGCACGGCTGTAACAGGTTTTTCGACTTTGGTTGTATTATTAGTATTAATGATTTTTGGTGGTGAAACTATCCGTGGTTTTGTATTTGCAATGTTTATTGGTGTAATCGTAGGGACATACTCATCATTGTTCGTGGCGACTCCAATCGTTGTTGATTCGATGCAACGTGATATAAAAAACGAAGAAGCCAAATTAGCAGCAATTCCAGTTGTAGCAACTGAAGAAGTTAAGAAAGGCAAAAAGTCTTAATTTATCGCTTTTTTTAAAAATATTTTACATGGCGTAGAGTTTGAAAACTCTACTATGTAAAAACAAAAATGCCTCTTAATTAATTGTGAGAGGCATTTTTGTTATTGTATTAATTCATCATAAAACTCTCGTTCAAAACTTTTGTCAAAACCTCGAGCATATAATCGGCGTTTGCTTTAGAAAAACACATAGGAGGCTTGATTTTGAGAACATTATGCTGCGGACCATCGACACTCATCAGAATCTTAAAGTCTTTCATTCGGTTAGCTAAATAATTTGTATGGTCGGGTAGCGGCGTTTTGTTTTCGTCAACTAATTCGATTCCCAAAAATAAACCTTCTCCTCTTACATCAGCTATTATCGGATAGTTGTCTTGTAGGCTTTTTAGTTGTTTTTTTAGGTATTCGCCTACTATTAAAGCATTTTCTTGAAGTTTATCTTCTTTGATTACCTGCAAAACCTGTCGCCCAATAGCACACGAAACAGGATTTCCACCAAAAGTGTTGAAAAATTCCATGCCATTGGCAAAGGCGTCGGCCACTGCTCTTGTACAAACAATTGCAGCCAATGGATGTCCATTGCCGATCGGTTTTCCCATCGTAACGATGTCAGGTATTACTCCGTGTAATTGAAATCCCCAAAAAACTTTACCAACTCGCCCAAATCCAACTTGGACTTCATCGGCAATACAAATGCCCCCCGCCTCACGCACATATCGGTAAGCGTTTTTTAGATAGCCTTCGGGCAAATCAATTTGACCACCACAACTTACAATACTCTCGGCAATAAAAGCCGCTACATTTCTATTTTTTGTTTGTATTTTCAGAATCGCCTCTTCAACGTGATTGGCGTATTTTTCTCCTGTATTTTCACCTTGATAAATTCCTCGGAAAGCATCGGGCAGCGGAACTATATGCGTATTTTCGGGGCAACCTTTACCGCCTTTTCCATCAAATTTATACGAACTAATATCAATACAACCCTGCGTATTTCCATGATAACCAATTTCTAAAGCAATTATATCTTTTTCACCAGTCATGGCTTTTGCCATTCGGAGTGCCAGTTCGTTGGCTTCGCTACCCGAATTTACAAAATGTATTACTGATAATTCTTCGGGGAAAGTAGCGAGTAATTCTTCGGCAAAGTCTAGTATTTCATCATTTAGATATCTAGTATTAGTGTTTAATACCGACATTTGTTCCTGACCAGCTTCTACAACTTTTGGGTGTTCGTGACCAGCATGAGCTACATTATTGACAGTATCGAGGTATTTTTGCCCAAATTCATCTATCAAATATTGCATTTCACCTCTCACGATTTTCAGCGGTTTGTCATAAGATAAACTCAAGCTTTTGCCCAAATGCTGCTTTCGATAATTGATTTGGTCGAGCTGATCGGTGCGTTTTTTTGAGTTAAGAAATTGGGTTTTAAAAATAAGATTTGGATCAGGACAAATACTCGAAAAAATCGGCCAATTACTCGGACTAGAAACTCCGATAAAATCATTTTTGTGCCCCAACATATCTAAAATTATTTGAAAATGCAAATGTGGCGACCACGCTCCATTCTCAGATTCAAGTCCAATCTCAGCTATTTTTTTGCCTTTTTTAATGGTTTTCCCTATAAATTTATCGGCTAAACTTTCTTTCGTCAGATGCCCATAAAGCGTGTAAAATACCAAATCGTTGACTTGATGTTTTAAAATTAGCGTTGGACCGTAATCTTTTGGGTGATTGTTATTGTGGAAACTGAAAACCTCACCGTCTTCTAAAGCATGTACGGCCGTATGAGCCGAAATCCAGAAATCTACACCGATATGAATCGTGCGATGCTCATAGCTTTCATTGGTTTTTATTTTGAAAGCATCAGTTGTGTAAATCGGTCTTGCTTCGCCATAACCGCCTACAAAAAGCACATTTTCCTCTTTCACTTTTCGACTGATTTTGTAATCAAGTGCCGAAGAATTGATGTAATTGCTGAAATTGCCAATAAAAGTCGAAGCAATGGATAAATCGAGCGGAATAATGGCTTTATTTTTACTTTCGGGAATCAAATCCTCAATCGCCCAGACGGTATTTTGGGCATACTTGGCAAACGCGTCATAAGTGCTGCAAGGTGACATTCCGCAAGCACTTCTGAATGTATAATAAGCGTAACTTTCGGAAATATTTTTCCATTGTTCTAAAAGCTGCCAAGCAGATTTTTCGCTGATGAGCAAATACGCATTTTCAGGTTCTTTCTTTTTATTGATGGCCGATTTCGTGACACTAATCACTAGACGCATGGCGGTTGTGACATAAAGAACCTGCAATTCTTCGTCCAAAAGCGGAAACTGCTGATTATAGCCCGATATGATTGCCTTTGCAGCTGCTAAAGGTTGTTCAAAATCCATGATTCCATAAGCCAAAACAACTGATAAATCATTTATAATCTGCGAATAAACGCTATCACCGTAGTCGATAATCGCCTCAACCGTCGGGTTTTGTAACTGATGCGAAACAACGATATTATTGTCATTGGCATCATTATGAATCGTACTTTTTCTAAGATTTTGATAGTATGGCTGAATAGCTTTGAATTTTTCAATGAAAAAACTGATAATTTCGAGCTCTTTATCCGAAAACAGCCCAACATACTGCTCAACCCAAAGAGCATCAGCCAAATTCCAGTCGAAAGTTCGATGGGCCAAAGTATGATTAAAATCTAAAAGTGCATTGGTTATTTGTCCGCATTTTTGTCCAAGCGAAAATCTAAGATTTTCACTTTTCGGATTTACAGTCGAATATAAAAGCCCATCAATCCAATCTAAAAGTCGTACTTTTCTATTACTGCCTTTAGCATCAATATAGCCAATAATACCTTGATTATCAGCATTTCTATAAGATTTTGGGTACTTAAAATCTGGCGATTTTTGTTCGAGGTGTTTCAGTAATTCGTCTTGAAAAGTCAGGTATTCGAGAGCCGTATCAGAGCGACTTACTTTCAGAACATACGATTTCTCCGAATTAGTGATTTTGAAATTAAAGTCAATTTCTCCCGCCAAAGGAGTTGCAATTCCTTTAATATTGAAATACTCAAAAGCAATTTGTTCGGCCAGTGAGGTTGATATTCGTAGTTGTTGATAAGTTGATTCGGTCATTGGATATATTAGAGTTTTATCGTCACAAATTAAATGGATTAGTTTTAATACTTGAATTTTTTGGTAAATAACAAGTTAAACAGAAAAAAACATGATGTTTTTTCTCAAGCTACATCCTTTAGGGTGTAGAAGCCCAAAAATATAGTTTTAGGCTTTAGCGATGACCGATGCAAAGTCATTGATAAAGCAAAATTGTTTCTTTATACATTCCACGCCCTAGAGGACGTGGTTAAAAGTATAAAATTCTGGGCAAAGAATCAAAAACTCAAGGTAAGTTGGCGACCAAGCATTTCGTCGGCAAATTGGAGATTTGAAAACGAAACACCCATCAAACGAACACCTTTGGGCATTGGAAGCAGATTATTGATCATTTCGTAAGAGATTTTTGCCAAAAAATCTTTTTCAAAAACCGCAATATGTGTCGTTCGGCTTCGAGTAATACTCTCGAAATCGGTAAATTTTATTTTTAACGTAATACTTTTACCGAAAGCGTTGGCACGCTGCATTCTTCGCCAAAGTTGTTCGATAATATCATCGAGTTCGAGATAAAGGTCGTCGGGTTCGGTCAAATCTCGGTCGAAAGTGTTTTCTACGCCGACCGATTTTCTGATGCTGTCGGGGTTTACTGCTCGATTATCGACTCCACGAGCGATATCGAAATAATACCGACCAACTTTCCCAAAATTATTCATTAAAAACTCTACGCTTTTTGTCCGTAAATCCTTTCCTGTAAAAATACCCATTTTATGCATTTTTTCGGCCGTAACCTTGCCAATTCCATGAAATTTAGTGATTTCGAGGGTTTCTACGAAAGTCTCGGCTTGTGAAGGTTTAATCACGAAAAGTCCATCAGGTTTGTGATAATCGGAAGCGATTTTTGCTAAAAATTTATTGACCGAAACTCCCGCTGAAGCCGTAAGCGTAGTTTTTTCTTTAATTCTGATTTTTATTTCTTGGGCAATTTCAGTAGCAGTTAAAATTCCTTTCAAGTTTTCGCTTACATCTAAGTAGGCTTCATCGAGCGAAAGCGGCTCAACCAAAGGCGTATATTCCAAAAAAATCTCACGAATTTCTCTCGAAACTTGTTTATAAACTTCAAAACGAGGTTTCACAAAAATCAAATTTGGGCATTTTTGCTTCGCAATCCGTGAAGACATAGCCGAACGAACACCAAATTTTCGAGCTTCATAACTAGCCGCTGCCACCACGCCACGCTCACTATTTCCACCTACGGCTACGGGTTTTCCACGCAATTCTACAAAGTCACGCTGCTCAACAGACGCAAAAAATGCGTCCATATCAATATGTATGATTTTTCGTTGCAAAGGCTACTATCAATTATTTATATTTTAATACAACTTTTAGGTCATAAATTTCATTAATAATAAAGGAAGTGTCTAAATAAGATAAGTCTCAATTAAAACGAAAGCTTCCTCCAATCATAAAACCAAATTTAAAAATGAAAACGTTCAACAAAAGCATTTTTGCGTATGGAATTATCGCTCTGATTCTATCTGGATGTGCTTCGTCAAAAGATTTCGTTGCCGAAAACTTCGCAACTATCAAAAATACGCATAAAAAACTAGCAATTTTGCCTTTTGAGGTTCAATTTCAAAATCCACTTGATTATTCAAAACAGCAAAAAAGAAACCCAGTTCAAGCAAGACTAACGTACAGTAAACAAGAACAAGAAGCAAGCCTTGATGCTCAAAAAGAATTTTTTATCACTGTGGCCAAACAAGTAGAAAAAGGCCGTTATGAAATTATGTTTCAAGATTTTACTCGAACCAACAAGGTTTTGGCAGAAAATGGTATTCGTATAGAAGATTTAAAGTTTCAGAATAAAGCTGATTTGGCGAAACTTTTAGGTGTTGATGCCATTATTTATGGCGAATTAATTATAAAAATCAGTCGCCCAACCGATCGCACAATATCTATATCACCCGTCATGATGGAGAATACAAGATTCAGCGATGGCGTAGATACCGACGTAAAACTTTTTGATGCCGCCAGTGGCGAAATGGTTTGGTCAACGGCTCTTTCTAACCAACCAAACAATCGAATGGATACTCCGCATCAACTTTCTTCAAGCTTGCTCAGTCAAGTTGCCAAAAATTTACCTTATCGAACTAAGTAGTGGGCAGTTTTCACTTGGCAGTCATCGGTCTCAAGGTATTGTAGAATGCCAATTGCGGACTGAAGACTGTGGGCTGAAGACTTCAAACTGAAGACTACGGACTGAAGACTAAAAATATATTTGTGCATTTTTGCGTAAAATTTCATAATTTCGCAACAAAATAAAGACATACAAAATATTAGTTTTTTCATAAAATCATGGGAAGAGCGTTTGAATTTAGAAAAGCCCGCAAGATGAAACGTTGGGGGCAAATGGCAAGAACTTTTACAAGAATTGGTAAAGATATTGCGATTGCAGTAAAATCTGGTGGTACTGACCCAAACAGTAATTCACGTTTACGTGCCTTGATCCAAAATGCAAAGGCAGCTAATATGCCCAAAGCAACGGTCGATAACGCTATCAAACGTGCATCATCGAAAGACCAAGAGGATTATAAAGAAATGGTTTATGAAGGCTACGGTCAACATGGTGTAGCGATTTTGGTTGAATGTACTACCGATAATACCAACCGTTCGATTGCCAATATTCGTAGTCATTTTACAAAGTGTGGAGGAACAATCGGAACTTCAGGAATGCTGGATTTTATCTTCGACCGTAAATCTGTTTTCAAAATTACTAACGATGGAAAAGCCGATATCGAAGAATTAGAGTTTGAATTGATTGATTTTGGTGCGGAAGAGGTTTTCTTAGACGAAGAAGCCAACCAAATCAATATTTATGGTGAATTTACGGCTTTTGGTGCTTTGCAAAAACACCTTGAAGAAAAAGGCCACGAATTACTTCATGCCGATTTCGAGCGTATTCCGACTGACACAAAAGAACTCACTGAAGAGCAAGCCGCCGATATTGAAAAACTCATCGAAAGACTCGAAGACGACGACGATGTGCAGAATATCTATCATAACATGGTTGTGAAAGAATAGTCAAACGCATAAAAATCTATCAAATAGCCTCTTTCACGGAGGCTATTTTTTGTGAAAACATAAAAAACACTCTATTTTACGCTTTCTGATAGATTTTATGGTTTTTTCGCAGCAGGCATCGCCCGATTCTCTCCGAAAAGATATTGAGCTAGACTTATTACAAAAGGAATATTATTACTATTTAAACTTAACTTGTAAATATTCACATCTGTCTAAATGTACTACATTTAGACAATATTTTAACCTTTGTTTCAATGGCATCCAAGAAATAGGTTTATTCGCAGTTTATAATCCTATTTGCTTAGACCAAAGCCTCTAAGGTCTCGTACCGAAGAAATTGATGGAACGGAAAATCTTGTGACCCAAAGAAAAGAGTAAAGCATTAATGTTTTTTACACGCTAGCAACAATTATTTACCTCACTATTATTCCAAATGGTCAACAATCAAGTTTTTCTCATCAAAATCAGTCTGATAAACTACTTTTCCAGTATATGAATTAGAAACTTTCACCCAATCGATTGAGCCAGTACCTTTGAAAGTTATGCGAGCATCAACCAAACCAGCAAAGGGTTCGTTGGTTATAAAATTGCCTTTAAACGCCAATTTATGATTTACAAAGACCTCCAAAACTTTCCCTTTCACGAGAAACTTAAAAACATTCCACTCATCTTGATTTACGCCAAATTCATCTAAATCAATGTTTTTTTGTCTTGCTCTCGTTCCAAAATACGTTTTCCCGGCGATTAACATGGCAAATTCGGTGCAGCCTATGGTCGTGAAATTGGCATCAATAGAATTAAAATTTTTATCAAACAAGGTAATACGCATATCATAACAACTTTCTCCGCCTTCACTTTGAGGATTCTTTATTCGGGCTTCGAATTGTGTACTATCAAATTTTACTCCAAAATCTTGCGATAGTGCATGAACCGAATTATTCATATCAGATTCCGATTTTATTTCATTAAATAGATGCTTTGAGTCAAAATGAAAAACCCCATCTTTAATAAATAAATTCGTAGGCTTAATGTTGGTAGTCCAATATTTTCCATACGCTACACCATAGCCCCAAGCCGTCCATAAATTTGGCTTTGAGTAAACTACATGGTAGAGATTTTTAACCACTTTTTTATTGACCAATAGTGCGAGATTATAAATACCCGGATAAAAATAGGTTTTAGAAAGGGTATCAGTTTTTTTTTTTTGAGACAAACGAATACCCTTCAGCTGAAGAAGACGTAATTATTTTCCCTACGCCTGTCTCTATTTCTATATCTTGCACATTCGGCAGGGAGGAAACATCATATTTGATTCTAACCGCCTGCGGATAAGTCCCAACGGTTTTTATGATTT